>CAYTVR010000108.1:0-22444 GCA_964441245.1 uncultured Saprospiraceae bacterium
ATTGTTTCTGGGATAATAAAATGTAAATCTGCATAACCTTGACCATGTGCATGAGACACATTATTGATCGGCAATCCATCTATCGAAAGGTTGACGTCCGTCCCGTGATCAATATCAAAACCTCTCAGAAAAATTTGTTCTGCTTTTCCACCTCCTGCATGTTGACCAATAAAAAGACCAGGCACTTTTCTTAAAAACTCTTGAGATGATTTAACAGGATTGGTATTGATATCAATCGTAGCAATGATGTTTGTTTTTTTGATATTTTGACCAACCACCACTTCACCTAAATCAAAAATAGCTGGCGTCAATTGAAGGGCAGTCTCCTTTTCAATTTGCGTGACCACATAGTTAAGAACATCATAGCCCAGATGATTAATTTGAATGGTGTCGCCTATGTTTACTTGCTTTATTGTAAATCGACCAAAATCATTGGAGTGAGTATGTAAGTCACTTGATCGATGTTTGATATAAGCTCCCATAATGGGTTCATCGAGTTCATTCAAAACTAGACCATTAAAGGTCTGACCAATCAAAAAAGTTGGAAAAATAAAGGTGATTAATAGGGTTTGAATAAGTTTCATTTTAAATGTTGTTACGTATTTAAATTGATGGTGCTTCCATGTATCAACATATACGAAGTAAAGCAGCCACTTGGATTGAAATAATAAAAAAACAGCGCATAATAAACTTTAGTTTTCATCCAAACCTTACCATTTCGGTCATATAGTTTTTGATTCAGTTCAAATAGGACTAAATGTCCTAAAGATTACATTTAGGGTCAGTGATGACTGGTAAAAGTAAATTTATTCACGCGCATTCATTCCTGCTATCGTCAATCAATTTCAAAACCTATAATTCTTCAAATCAATCCAAGCAGATCACTTTATACGTAATTATAAGTAAATCCAATAGGTTCGACCTTAGTCGTTTGTTAATGGTTGCTAGTTTTTGGCCTACGCCTATCTGTAAAATATCTGGTCAAGGTTAATTACTCTTGTTGTTTTTCAGGCATTAAAGTAAAAAAGTAAATACGCTTTTTGCGTCTTAAGAAAACCAATAACTATTTGCAAATAACCAACAACTCAAAAGGCTAAAGTCGAGATAGGTACACTATGAGCTAAATTATCTAGCCAAGACGTTTTCATTCAATTTTACAAAACAATCTATACTATCAAAAAACTGCTAAAAATATTTAGGAGAGAGGAAAAATTAAAATTTGTTTGGCTCTTTTTTGCTATCCTTTTAATGGGCTTTCTTGAAGTTATTGGAATTGCCTCCATCTTACCATTCATGCAATTGATGGCAGAGCCCAATGCTATTCAAAAAAGTACTTGGCTGAATGCTGCTTATGATTTTTTCCAATTCAATAGCCCGAAGCAAATGCTCCTGTATTCTGGTTTTGGTATTATCATGATCATTGGGATTGCCAATGCATTTTCTGTTTTCGCTATTTGGCTTCAATATAAATACTCTTGGGGAATTGCACACAAACTGAGCATGCGATTGCTTCAAACTTATCTTTCCAAACCTTATCCTTATTATTTACAAAATAATACTTCAAATCTTCAAGCTTACATCACCGCTGAAGCGGGGAGGTTGACAGGCGAGGTCATCATTCCAATTATTGAAATTTGCTCCAGATCATTGATTGCTATTGTTATCCTTTCAGTATTAGTTTTAGTGGACATGAAAGTCGCTTTGATCATGTTCGGAGGTTTGGGAAGTGCATACCTCCTAATTTATTTTTCACAAAAAAACTACCTTAGAAAAGTTGGAGAGTATCGAATCAAAATGAATATTTCGAGATATAAAAATTTGAAAGAATTATTTGATGGGATCAAAACCATCATGGTTCATAATCAACAAAATTATTTTTACAATCGCTATGAACATGCCTCTTTTGAGTTTTGTAATGTTCAACCAAAGTATAATTTATTTTTAGCCGCGCCGCGAAGTGCCTTAGAATTTTTAGCCTTCGGAAGTATTTTGGCGATTACCATGTACCTCTATATTACCTCTGGCAATATCCAATCTGCGCTACCGCGATTGAGTCTTTTTGCGGTGGCTGGCTATCGACTTTTGCCAGCCTTGCAAAAAGTATTTTCTTCTATTGCGAAATTGAGACATAGCTTTCCTATTGTTGAAAAACTCTATGAAGACCTTCAACCGA
The DNA here is from genome assembly GCA_964441245.1 of uncultured Saprospiraceae bacterium. Lineage (GTDB taxonomy): Bacteria > Bacteroidota > Bacteroidia > Chitinophagales > Saprospiraceae > JALZUU01. The sequence goes on from CAYTVR010000108.1 coordinate 2,174, forward strand.
ATCATCCTTCTTTTGATGCCCATCAAAATATCCAATCGATTCCTTTCAATCATACTCTTGAACTAGGTTACCTTCATTTTTCGTATAACAACACCGATGAATCAATAATTGACAATCTAAATATAAAAATATCAAAAGGCGAAACAATTGCTTTCGTTGGATCAACTGGCTCTGGCAAAACCACTCTCGTAGACATGATCGTAGGTTTACTTTCGCCTACCAATGGCAATATTAAAGTAGACAACATTCCACTTACGCCAGCCAATGCCCAAGGCTGGCAACAACAATTGGCCTATGTTCCTCAAGAAGTTTTTCTCTTTGATGATAGTGTTTTAAATAATCTAACTTTTGGTCATGATAAAAAGGAAGTGGATTTCGAACGCTTGGAAAAAGCTACTCGACTAGCCAATATTCACCGCTTCATTGTTGATCAATTAGCAGAAGGTTATGAAACGAAAATTGGAGAAAGAGGTGTCCGACTGAGTGGTGGACAACGACAAAGACTTGGACTTGCTAGAGCACTTTATCAGCATCCCTCCGTTTTGGTTTTGGATGAAGCCACAAGTGCTTTAGATGGCATCACAGAAAACCAAATTATTGAATCCTTAAAAACACTGCCCAACGACATTACAACGATTATTATCGCTCATCGATTATCTACAGTAAAACACGCAGACTGTATCTATATCCTCGACAATGGAAAAATTGTTGCCCAAGGAAATTACGAATCACTTTTCTATTCAAACGAATCATTCAAAACAATGGTTGACCTTTCATAAATCCATATTACCAATGCAAATCAACTTAAAACACCTTACTTTAAAATTAGTCTTTTGCTTTTGTTTTCTTTTTTCAAGTCAATTGGAAGCCCACTCTCCAGATCAAAGTTATCTATATCTTAGGATCTATAAAAATGCCATTGGCGGTCGCTATGAAATTACAGGAAAAGATTTGAACAAAGCCCTTAGCCTTCAACTTCCTGATAAATTTTCAATAGATTTGGTTAGGCCACATTTAACAAAGATTCATCAATATATAAAAAGTAGATCCAATCTAAAATCTGATCAAGGCACTGCTTATTCGATCCGTTTTACCGATGCTGACGTTCTTGAATTGGACGAAATGGATGATTTTGTTCGAATTCATTTTGAACTAGATGAGGTAGATCAAGTCCCCGATGAGTTAGATATTTATTATAATCTTTTGTTCGACAAAGATCCAGTTCACCGAGGTATTTTGATTACAGAGTATAATTTTAAAGCAGGAATTGTCGATAATGAATCCTTGATTTCTAATATTTATAGTCCAGATAAACCTCAACAATCTTTATCCTTGACCGATGCTTCTGTGTGGAAAGGTTTTGTGGCTTTAGTGAAGTTAGGCATTTGGCATATTTGGATTGGATTGGATCATATTCTTTTCATTGTAGCGCTCATTTTACCTGCAGTGGTTCGTCGGGAAAATCATGATATTCCGCTGTCTCTTTCTACTGCAAAAGACAGTTGGATGCCAGTGGATCGATTTCGGCCTGCGTTTATGTACATCCTAACAATTGTTACCTTTTTCACCATTGCTCATTCTATTACCTTAGCTTTGGCAGCCTTAAAAATAATCAATCTTCCCTCTTGGTTCGTGGAGTCGATTATTGCTATCTCTATTGCCTTGGCAGCCTTTCACAATATCAAACCTATTATAAAAAGTAGGGAATGGTTGATTGCTTTTCTCTTTGGTTTATTTCATGGATTTGGCTTTGCGAGTGTTTTGGGTGAAAAAGGTTTGGGCGGAGACTATATGGTACTGTCCTTATTTGGTTTTAATGTTGGAGTTGAATTAGGTCAGGTACTTATCATCTGTATGATATTTCCTGTTCTGTTCTTTATCCGTAAACTAAAACTCTACCCTGCTGTCATCAAATATGGATCAATCGCTTTAATTTTTATTTCCATTTACTGGTTTATAGAAAGGGCCTTTGATGTAGATTTACCATTGGGTGCTTTTTTCTGGAAATTTTATAACATGCTATTTGCATAGAAATATTTAGCGTATGAGCAAGGAGCAAAAACCAGCAAAACCATCGATTCTTTCACAATGGAAAAATAGAAAACAAAAAACAAAGAGTTCCGTAAATATTCCATTGAAGCCAAAGGATCAATCTACTCCTCTATCTAGTGGACAGAAAAGATTATGGTTACTGCAACAACTATATCCAGACAATCCTTTCTATCAATATGGTCATCTTTATCGAATCAATGGACCATTAGATAAAGTATTGCTGATACAGAGTTTCCAAACGGTTATTGATCAACATGAAATACTGCGCAGTAATTTTCAGTCGACTGAAAATGGTGTTATAATATCTGTAAAATCAGAGGCTCCTATTTTCTGTAAAGAAATTGATTTGACGAAAGTCCCAAAATCGCAGCAGGAAATCGAAGCAGAAAAAATCAAGCAAGCTTTCGTCAACAAAACCTTTGATCTTCAAAAAGATCTATTGATCAGAATTTGTTTAATTCAGTTTTCCGAAACGCAATTTTCTTTAGTTTTATCTATACACCATATTATTGGTGATCGAACTTCTTTATTGATTCTAAATGAAGCAGTTTTTAAACAGTACGAAGTTTTACAAACTAAAAAACAATCTACGCTTTCCCCCCTTCCTATTCAATATAGTGATTATTCATTTTGGCAAAACCAACAATCAACTATACCAAAAGATATCGATTATTGGAATAAAAAACTTTCGGGAGAATTACCGATTCTATCTCTTCCCACGGATTCTAAACGGCCTAAAAAAAATACTTTTAAAGGTGAAGCGATTACTCGAAATTTGTCCTCCACTCTATCTGCTAAAATCAATCGTTTAGCAAAAGAAAAGGGCATCACACCATATGTTTTATTGCTGGCTACTTTTAAAATTCTTTTATTTAGATATACTCATCAAACAGACTTATTGGTAGGCAGTCCATTTAGTAACCGAGATAAAACTGATCTTGAAAAATTAATTGGTTTTTTTAATGAAACATTAGTTCTTAGAACTCAATTGCTTACAGAATGGTCTTTTGATTCATTAATCAAAGATCTACAAAAAACAACACTCGAAGCTTTTACTCATAGAAATATGCCTTTTGATCAATTGGTCAAAACGCTCAGTCCAGAAAGACACGGAAGTGCCAATCCATTATTTCAGGTCATGTTTTTATACAATAAGGCAGCGAGTTATTCTTTTGAAAAATTAGATATCAGCATTGAAGAATCAGTCATTGATTTTAAAGTATCCAAATTTGATCTGACCCTTTTTGTTAATGAAAGACAAGATCATTTAGAAATGGTCATGGAATTTGCGACTGATCTTTTTGAAGAGAATACCATTGTACGATTGCTCAATCATTTGGAAAATATTATTGAAGCAGTCGTAGACAATCCAACTGTAGTCATCAAAGATATTCCTTTGTTGGACGAAGCAGAAAAACAAAAAATCCTTTTCCAATGGAATGATACTCATTTGGAAATGCCTCCATATGATTCTATTCATCAATTAATTGAAAAAGTTGCGCAGGAAAATCCAAATGGAATTGCAGTCGTTGATGAATCTGATGAAATTACTTATGCCGAACTTATTCGTCGATCCGATCTCATCGCAGCAATGCTTTTACAAGCCAATCCATTGAATGAAAAACCAATCGGGTTGTACGCCAACAGAGGTATCAACATGATTGTCGGCATCCTTGGAATTTTAAAATCAGGTGCCGCCTATCTGCCATTAGATCCTACTTATCCAATTGATCGAATCAACTATATGGTCGAGGATGCCGAAGTAGAACTGATCTTAAGTGAGGCCGAAATCAAATCAAGTTTAGGATCAACAAAGGCAACAATCATTTCCATCGAATCAGCTTTAAAACAAAGTCCGTTTAGTTCAAAAAAATCCCCGTCGGTTAATTCTCAACAAAATGCTTACATAATTTACACTTCAGGTAGTACCGGACGACCTAAAGGAGTTCCCATCAGTCATCAAAATTTATTACACTCTACTTTAGCTCGTTTTTCTTTTTACCCCAGTAATCCAAAAAGCTTTCTTTTATTGTCCTCTTTTGCTTTTGATAGCTCGGTGGTTGGTATCTTTTGGACCTTGGCAAGTGGCGGAAAATTAGTCCTTCCTCCTGCCCGAATTGAGCAAGACATAACTAGGCTAAGTACATTGATCGAACAACACCAAGTGTCTCATACGCTGCTACTGCCTTCACTCTATTCCATGATATTGCTTCATGCACCAAAAACGAAATTACATTGTTTAGAAAACATAATGGTTGCTGGAGAAGCTTGTCCATTGACTTTGGTTGACGTACATTTTTCGACCTTACCCAATACCCAATTATACAATGAATATGGTCCTACCGAAGCTAGTGTGTGGTGTATTGCGCATCAAATACATGAAGCTGAAAAACAATTTATACCAATCGGCAAAGCGATTCCTAATACCGAGGTTTATATTCTAGATACGGATTTAAAACCGGTTCCTATTGGTGTATCAGGAGAATTGTATATCGGTGGAAAAGGACTAGCAAAAGGCTATCTCAATCGACCAAAATTGACTTCTGAACGTTTCCTTCCTCATCCTTTTTCGAATGGGCTTATTTACAAAACGGGAGATTTAGCCCGCTTTCATGCTGATGGACTTGTGGAATTTTTAGGACGAGTGGATCATCAAATAAAAATCAGAGGATTCCGAGTAGAACTAGAAGAAATCCAAGCGATTATGACAAGCGATCCAGACATAAATGAGGCTTTGGTCATCGTTCATAAAAAAGAAAATAGCGTCAATAGTAATCAACAATTGATTGCTTATTTTTCGACTAAAAAGGTACTTGAAATAAATACTTTTCGTAGAGAACTAAAAGATAAACTTCCTTCCTACATGGTCCCTAGTATACTTATTCCTTTAAAGGAATTCCCCAGACTGCCTAATGGAAAAATCAATAGAAAAAAGTTACCCTCACCAAATATTCAAACACTTAAAAAACAAGATACTTTCATTTCTCCAAAAGGAGCATTAGAAAAACAATTGGCCCATATCTGGGAATCGGTATTACAAATCAAATCTATTGGTCGTTTTGATAATTTCTTTGCCATTGGTGGAGATTCTATTCTAAGTATTCAAGTCGTTTCCAAAGCAAGAAAGGCGAATATTATTTTAGCACCCAATCAACTTTTCGAACACCAAAGTATTGCAACATTAGCTGCAAGCATTCAACAAAACAACAAACATTCGAGCCCGACTCGTCCAGTCCTACTTTCAAAAAATCCTAAACAATTTAAGCTATCTTATCTTCAACAAGCTTTTTTATTTAATAGCCAAAAAGAACAACAAGATCAAGGTCAATTAATATTGGAGTTTAAAATAAATGGTAAAATAAACATTCCACTATTTAAACAAGCTTGGGAAAAATGTGCGCAACAACATGACATGCTCAAGGCTTATATCAATACCTCAACCGAGATTCCATTACAATCAATAGCACTTGATAGTTCCTTGCATTGGAGCATTAATGATTGGTCTTCCTTGGCAGAGAAAGAACAAAACGCAGCTTTAAATACGCTTAGAAAAGTAGAATCAGAGAAAAAAATTGATTTATCAACTCCACCAACTTCTCGACTGTCTCTCAACCAATTATCAGCGGAAAGATATCTCTTAATTTGGGTTTGTCATCATATTTTTTTGGATGGTTGGTCATGTGGAATTATTTTAAAAGAGGTACTTCAACTGTATCAATCTTTGCTTTCGCAAAATGAATTGACTGTTTCCGAATCGCCTAATTACTTTTCATATTTGAATTGGGCCGAGCAACTAGACAGCAAAAATTCAAAAATATTTTGGCAAAAAAAATTACAACATTTCGATCAACCACTAATTTTCAAAAACAAAGATGGAGATGCTCCTATTGAAATAAATTTCAACACTAAACAACTAGTATTCCATCCATCTGAAAGTGACTTGTTACTTAAATATTGTCAAGCAAACCAAATAACTTTAAGTACTTTATTTCAGGGAATCTGGGCTATTTTACTGGGCGCTTGTTTCCAAACCAAAGATGTTTTATATGGCCTTACCGTGACAGGACGCTTTGTTGATTTTCCAAATATTGAATCCATCAGTGGTTTATTTATGAGTATACTTCCCAATCGATTTTCTTTGGATCAAGAAGGATCTTTTACGACATGGTTAAAGGTCATTCAAAAGGATCAGGGCTTAAAAAGCAGGCATGAAAATTTTAGCCTAGATGATATTCAAAAAGCCATTCAATGGCCTAGTCATATTCCATTGTTTGAAAGCTTGTTTGTCTTTGGAAATTTTTTAAAGAATAAGGAGAAAATTGGACCTCTAAGCTTAGAATATTCTCAAGGAGGTTTTACGTCTAACTATCCATTGACGATACATATCAATCCCAAAAAACAAATTGAAATTAAATGGCAATATGATACACTAAGAGTAGACGAAAATCTAGTTACCTGGTTTAAAGATTCTTTTTATCAGTTGACACAAAACATTTTGAATCAACAACAAGATGATTCTTTACAAAAGTTGATTCAAGAAATGGATGTACTCACAAACGTGCATTTAAAAACACCAACAAAATTAAATTCAAAAAGAAACAAATTATCAATTCAGAATTACAAAGGGCCTCAAAATCAGACTGAAGTAGATCTAATACCAATTTGGCAAAACCTATTTAATCATTATCCTATAGGTATTCATGACAACTACTTTAGTTTAGGAGGCAATTCTTTAATGGCTATTCAATTATTCGCGAATATCGAAAAACGAATAGGAAAGATATTGCCTCCTTCTACCCTTTTTAAAAATCCAACTATTGCCCAAATTGCAAAATTGATCCGTGATGGTGCGAGTTCACAAAAAGCATCAACATTGGTGGCACTGCGATCAAATGGAGATCGACCTCCGTTATTTTGTATTCATGGTGGTGGTGGTCACGTTTTCTTTTATCAAGGCTTGTGTAAACATTTACCCGAAGATCAACCGGTCTATAGTATTCAACCTCCAGGAATCGATGGTATTCAAACCAAATTAAAATCAGTAGAGGCCATGGCTACTCGATATATCCAAGACATCAAGCAGGTACAAACCAAAGGGCCTTATTATTTATTAGGCACTTGTTTTAGCAATTCGGTTGCCTTGGAAATGGCTAAACAATTGGAAGAGCAGGGAGAGGAAATTGCTCGATTATTTATTATTGATTCTGCGCCAGTGCATCTGTTTGGAAACGACCAAAATGGAAAAAGTAAAACCTTTGCTCGTTTTTATGATATGCTAAAACGTGGAGATTTTAGTAGAATAAAAAGTAAGTTAAAGCGACGTTTGACCAATCAACAAAAGGAAACTATTGCCATTAAAAAAACAGAAACAGCATCAGAAAAAAATCTGAGATTAACGGTGGATTCGCTCAATCAAGTATATGCGGATTATCATTGGAAACCATTTAGTGGGAAGATACATTTTATTAGAAGTAGTGAATTTCAGAAAAGAAGAGACAAAGCCTATCATTTGACGCAGTGGAATAAATTAGCGAAAGGGGGTTTGGAAGTCCATGTTGTAGATGGTCATCATTTTACTTTATTTGATGAACCAGAGATACAAGGTTTATCTTTAAAAATTGAATCTATTATTTACTAAAAAAGAAGTTGTTGTTTTTTTAAAACAAAGTAATACGGGATTGAATTGCTTTGGCACGCGTCGGGGAAGTGATGACGACTTCATGATGGCTTTCTGGTGGGATTCGCATATAATCTCCACGTTTCATTTTTGTAATCACGCCATCGATATTACAATCCGCAGTACCTTCCAGAACTAAAAAACTTTCATCCAAATGTGGATGCTCCTCCATCGGTACTAAATCTTTTACCCAAACCAAGTGCAATTCTTTACCATCTTGGGCATAAAGTGTATGCACATGAACGCTTTCAAAATCAGTTGGCGGATGTAGTCCTTTAATGAGTGACTCCAATTTATCAAAATTATCAGCTTTTGAAATATCAATAAAATCACTGAGCATGCCTTCTCTAGAAAGTTGAGTACTATCCATTTTGATGGTATTCAAAATACTTTCTTTTAAGTGATCACTTAAGGCAGGTGAAATGGTTTTCTTAAAACTTCTCAGGTAGCCTTCAAAGGTGATTTGCGCTTCTTCATAATAAGCCTGTACCTCTGGATATTGTTTACATAACTCAAAAAGCTGTAAGGCCTCCTCTTGGGTTGTGGTACCCAAGCAATGAGATTCAATAATCCCTGAGGCCAAATATTCATTTATGTCGATCATTTATTTTTATCCTAATATATCTCTTAAATCTTTGAAAGCTTTTCTAACTCTACTCTTTACAGTTCCTAAAGGAATATTGAGTTCCTCCGCAACCTCTATATGTGTGTAACCTTTGAAATAAATCAGATAAATCAGTTCGCTATACTTTTTATCTAATTTTAAAACAATGTCTTTTATATCTAGGTTTTCTACTTTGGCATCTAAACCAATATTTACGGGGTGTTGTGAAACGGTATCGAGACCAATTAATTTGATGCTTTGCTTGTAATTTTTGGAGCGAATAGTATCAATTGCCGCATTGCGGGTGATATTTAGAATCCATGTAAAAAACCTACCTCTGGTAACATTGTAGGTGTCAATTTTGTTCCAAATTTTAAGAAAAGCATTTTGCAAAGTCATCTCAGAAAACTCGTCAATTTTTACAATTTCAGATACCATTCCCAATAGGTAGCCTCCATATTGGTCATACAAAACAGTAATACCTAACATGTTTCTACCCATTAGCATAGATACTATTTCCTCATCAGAATAGAGTTTGGGGCGTTCTCTCACAGTATTGTAGATTTAGTTAAAAAAACAACAATTATCTCATTTTGTAGTGTATCTATTTTATGAAGATATTCAAAAATCTGAAAAAGAATTGAGATAAAGCCCTTTTTTTTCAAATTGAAGCTTTTTTTGTTCCTCCAAGTAAAATTACTGACAAAAAAGCTTCATTTCTCTGTAATAACAAGAAATCATTCCCTCTGATAAATAGTAAAAATATTGTTTTTTGTGTTGATTTTAAAGTGATGAAATGGTCAAATTTCAATATTTTTAAATTTCAATCGATCAAAATATTTGAGCATTTTTTTATCCTGTAAAACCGATTGAAGTTGCTCTACCTGCGATATACGATGAAGATCAGTTCCCAAAAAATCGACCCAACCTGTCTCTAAAAATTTTAGGCTTAGTTTTTTTTGTGCTCTACCATAATATCCCGCTAAGGACAACAAATTGACTTGAAATAAGCAGCCCATTTTTCTAAATTTTTCAAAAGCATCCTTTTCTTCTTGATAGTATAAATATCGTTCTGGATGCGCCAATATTGGTTGGTAACCTTTTGTTTTTAATTGAAATATTGTTTCGTAAACATTTGCAGGACGAGCAATCGTCGAAAACTCAACTAAAACATATTTTTCTGAAATAACTAATAGTTGCTTATCGTTTGCTAGTAAATTTTCAAACGAATCATCCAAGTAATATTCTGCAGCTGCTTCTATTTCAACATCAATATTTTCTTTTTCTAATCCCCTTTTCAATTTCACTAAACCAGAGCTTATGATCGCAGGAGTATTGGGATAATATTCCGTCATAATATGTGGTGTAGTGATGATTTTTTTATATCCCAATCCGACCAAGGCACGGATCATTTCAATGGCATCCTCGACAGATTTGGCACCATCATCAATACCAGGTATCAAATGAGAATGCATATCTGTTTGCAGAAAGGAATAATTAGAAAAAGCCTTTGTCTTTTTTTTAAAAAAGTTGAACAAATGTTTTTTATTTTCAATGTTGATCGCAATTCAAGTCTAATCTTAAATAGACTATACTTTTATATACGAAAATACTAATCTAAATGGATCTATCATCTCTAATATTAGGATACTTTTAATTATTCTTGTGGCGATTTATCGCAAATAAAGGTACTAAAACGTTCAATAATTTGATAGAAGCCGTCTGTAAAGAGTGGTAGATAAATATTCCACTAATTCTTTATAGTTTAAGCATTGCTGGCATTTCGACAAATCCTCTCAGTATCGATCTTCAAAAATCAAATTTACAGTTGTATATATGGGAAATCAAACTTGGATATATTCTCAACTTCCACAAATAATAGCATTACTATTATTTATACTTGCTTTACTAAACAAAACTAAATAATTATTGTTATACTAAAAAAGAGAGTAATAGCGTACTCTGATTCAATTCAATAACTTTTAAAAAACCAATATTATGAAAAAGTCAAGCATTATTTCCATATCATTGATCATTTTAGGATTTATCTTTGAATGCCTTTATTTGACGATCGACAATCAGTTTTTAAATGCTAAATTTTGGATATCAGGAGTATTCTGTATTATTATTGGATCTCTTGGTTTGTGGTTATTTACCGTTATCCCTTGGATGGAAATTAATAGAAATAAAGTATAGCAATATTAGATTATTCCATAACACATTGATCGAAAACGAACAGTCAACATGACACTACCGCCAATAAAAAGATTTTGGAATTTACTACAGCAATATCAATCTGAGATTAGACAAATATATATATACGCTGTTTTCATTGGAATGGTTAACTTAACTTTACCATTGGGTATCCAAGCGATTATTAATTATATTCAAACGGGTGAGTTGACCTCTTCGTGGATTGTTTTGGTTGGATTTGTCCTATTTGGAATTGCCATAACTGGTACCCTGCAAGTGGTACAACTGAGAATAGTAGAAAACATTCAACAAGATCTATTTGCGCGTTCTGCATTTGAATTTGCTTATCGAATGCCCAAAATCACATTTCTTCAATTGGACAAGATACATGCACCTGAATTAGTTAACCGCTTTTTTGATACACTGACGATCCAGAAAGGATTGCCTAAAATATTAATTGATTTTTCATTAGCTGCGTTTCAAATCACTTTTGGTCTAATCCTCTTGGCGATTTATAGTCCCTACTTTATTATTTTAGGATTTGCACTATTGCTCATCTTATGGCTTATCTTCAAGATCACTGGTCCTAAAGGACTTTCAACTAGTTTAAAAGAAAGTAAGTATAAATACAATCTAGTACATTGGTTAGAAGAAATCGCCCGAGTTAACAGAACCTTTAAATTGAATAGTAACAGTAAATTTCATCTCAACAAATCGGATGATATCGTAGTTGACTACATCCATTCCCGAGAAAAACATTTTCAAGTGCTCATCAATCAGTTTCGACTTTTTATTGGATTTAAAGTTTTTGTAGCAGCTGGTTTACTCATTTTAGGAAGTGTTTTAGTTTTTAATGATCAAATGAATCTAGGTCAGTTTGTAGCGGCCGAAATCATCATTATCCTTATTATCAATTCTGTTGAAAAGGTACTTCGAATTATTGACACTATCTACGATGTCTTGACTGCTTTGGAAAAAATTGGTTACGTCACTGATTTAAAATTAGATCAAAATGAGGGCACAGCAATGTTAGAAAAAGATAGCGGCTTGAGCATCAAAGCTGTTGATATCCAATTCAGATTCCCGGATGATCCAAAAAACATTTTTAATAACTTTTCGTTTAATATTCCTGCTCGAGAAAAAGCAGTGATTAGTGGACCATCTGGTAGTGGTAAAACTTTACTGCTTCAGATCATCGCTGGTATTCATCAAATCAGTCAGGGCGAATTATTTATTAATGATATTCCTCTTTTAAATTATGAGAGAGATGCGCTATATACCAAAATTGGTATGGCCTTCCCTACTAATCAACTTTTTGAAGCGACCTTCAAAGAAAACATCACCCTTGGCCGTTCCATTTCTGATAAAGAAATAATGGAAGTGCTCAAAGTATTATCCCTAGATACCTACTTTATTCACCAAACAAAGGGGATCAATAGCATGGTTGATAGCGGTGGAAGAAGATTACCAAGAAGTATCATCCAAAAAATCCTAGTCGCCAGAATATTAGTCACAAAACCAAAATTATTACTCTTAGAAGATCCACTGCAATTTGTGGGTGAAGAAGATAAAAAAGCAATTATCGATTATATCATGGATCCTAAAAGGGATTGGACGGTAATCGTAGTCGCTGATTATTATTACTGGAAAGAAAAATGTACTTCAACCGTTGACTTATCTTTATCTAATTAATTATGCTGAATATCTCTGAAAATAGTATCAACGATTATGTCAAAATAAAAGACTACAACTCTTTTGGCATATTACGAAAAAGTAGAACGAAACGACTTCCATTATATCTTTTTTTGGGATTAGTCTTAACAACTTTTTTATCTCTTTTTCTATCCTGGACACAAAATATCCAAGCCAAAGGTTATGTAACAACATTGCTTCCAGAGCAAAGACCACAAGCCATTCAATCTGTTTTGTCTGGTCGATTAGAAGAATGGTTAGTTCGAGAAGGTGATTTTGTCAAAGCAGGAGATACCATTGTACATTTATCAGAAATCAAAAGTGATTATTTTGATCCAGATTTAATTGCCAGAACTTCTGAGCAAGTTGACGCCAAGTCACAAAGCATTCAATCCTATGATGCAAAAGTAAAAGCCTTGCAAAATCAATATACCGCTTTGGAGCAAGGCCTAATTTTAAAAATGGAACAAACCAGAAATAAAATCGAACAAGGAAGAAATAAAATCAAGGCGGATAGTATAGACCTAGTCGCTTACAATATGAATTTTAAAATTGCTGAAAATCAATTGGAACGAACTCAACAACTTTTTGACAAGGGGCTTAAATCGCTTTCTGAGTTACAAGAAAAGGAACTTAAATTACAAAAGACAAAAGCAAAAGTAACGGTCCAAGAAAATAAATTATTGAATCAAAAAAACCAGTTGACCAATCTAATCATTGATTTGTCAACTACCGAAAATGAGTATACCAATAAACTATCTAAATCGCAATCAGACCAACAATCAGCCATTTCCGCAAAGTTGGAAACCATGGCACAAACCTCAAAACTCAAAAATCAATTAAGCAACTACAGCCAAAGACAACAATACTATTACATCACTGCTCCTCAGTCAGGTTATATTACTAAAGCCGTAAAAAAAGGGATCGGAGAAATTGTAAAAGAAGGAACAGATATTATCACCATCATGCCTCAGACTTATGATCTTGCCGTAGAGATTTATCTCAAACCTCAAGATCTACCTCTCTTGAGTATTGGTAATGATGTTCGACTTCGTTTTGATGGATGGCCTGCGATTGTGATCAGTGGATGGCCAGAAACATCAACAGGAGTTTTCTCAGGTAAGGTCGTTGTGATTGATCGTTTTATCAGCGAAAATGGATATTATCGAGTGATGATTAGTCCGAATGAGATAGAAAAAAAATGGCCGGATATCTTAAGAGTTGGTACTGGTGCCAACGCATTCATATTACTAAAAGATGTACCCATTTGGTATGAAATCTGGCGACAACTCAATGGTTTTCCCGCTGATTTTTATAAGAAGACAACGAGTAACAAAGGAGAACTTAAGCGTAAAGCACCTCTAAAATCTGTTAAATAAAATGAAATTTCATTCAAGAAAATTAATCAAGCCGGAAAATCTAAATCCCAGAAATACGCTATTCGGAGGCGCTCTATTGCGATGGATTGACGAAGAAGCTAGTATTTACGCCATGACGAAACTAGATTCTACAAACGTGGTCACAAAGTATATATCAGAAATCAACTTTGTCAATTCCGCAAAACAAGGAGATGTGATTGAGATTGGATTAGGGTTTAATCAAGTTGGAAGAACATCGATAAGTTTTTCATGTGAAGTCCGCAATTTATTTACCAAACAAACCATTATACAAATTGAAAATATTGTCTTTGTACACGTAGACGAAAACGGAAATGCTACCCCTCATGGAAAGACAATTGCTAACCTAGAACTGACAAAACACTGATACAAATGTGGGATTTTTTTGAGAAGAAATATGGTTTAATTGGTATATTTTCAATGCTTACTTTTTTTTGCGCAGCACAAGCAGACAGTACTACGCTTAGCTATCAAGATTATCTGGTCAACATCCTAAACTATCATCCTGTTGCTCAGCAAGCAAATTTGAAATTAGAATTGGCTGATCTGGAATGGCTGGGAGCTAAAGGAAATTTTGACCCAACTATCCACTCTGATTGGAATCAAAAAAACTTTGACGATAAACGCTACTATCGTGTTTTTCGAAATAGATTACAAATCCCGACCAAGCTAGGAATTGACCTTGTCGCTGGATATGAAAACACTAGAGGTACTTTTTTAAACCCTGAAAATAAGACTGATCAATTTGGATTATGGAATGTCGGTATCGAAGCCAACCTGCTACAAGGACTACTCGTCAACGAACGACAAACGGCATTGGAGCAAGCTAAAGTCATGCAAAGTATGGCTCAAAATCAACAGCAAATTATACTCAATGAATTATTGTTTGCAGCTTCAATCGCTTACCTCGATTGGCAACAGTACTTTTACGTTCAATCCATTTTAAAAGAAAATGAGAATCTTGCCAATCGATATTTTGAAAACACCAAAACATCATTTTTGGGTGGCGAAAAAACAGTAATGGATACCTTGGAAGCATATATTCTTTTACAAGATGCTGTTGTTTTAACAGCTTACAATGAATCGGCCTTAATAAAGGCAAAGCAAAATGTTGAAAATTATTTGTGGTTTAATTCATTGCCCTTAGAACTACAACCCAAAACTCAACCAGAAGATTACCAGCGGGAAATTTTCCAGATCAATGATCTCAGGAATATTCAAGACATCACAAATTCTAATCCTATTATCTTAGAAAAACTGAACAAACAATCTTTTTATGAATTAGAGTTGAAATTGAAAAAAGAAAAATTAAAGCCCAAACTTAAGGCTAAAGTAAATCCACTGATCGCTACTAATCAAAATAATATTCTACCCAATTACAATGCTGCTGATTACAAACTTGGATTCGATTTCTCTTTCCCACTATTCTTAAGAAGTGAAAGAGCAGGCGTTCAAAAAGGAAAAATCAAGTTACAAGAAATTGAACTAGACATTCAAAATAAACAAAATGAGATCCTCAATAAAATTGAAAATAATCTTCAACAACAAGCCATCATCAGAGCTCAACTCAACTTAGTTCGACAAAACGTCAATGGTTATAAGCAATTATTGGATGGTGAAAATGAAAAATTCCGCTTTGGCGAAAGTTCTGTTTTTTTATTAAATAAAAGACAGGAAAAATACATCAATGGTAGAATAAAATTAATTGAATTGAATATTAAATCACAGTTGATTTTGTTGAAGTATTTATATTACACCAATGATTTGATCAACTAAAAACTGATGCTAATTTCACTATAAGATGAGTTGAACCATGACTCTTTTAAAAGCAAACCTAGTAAACTATTTTCCTTATATCATTCCCTTTTTCTTATAGAAATTATTTTTTAATGTTAGGCTTGTAAAAACAATTTGATTGGCTTTAATTTTACAAAAGTCCATTTGCAATATTTATAACGATAGTTGAGAAAATATCTTCCCGTAATAAAGAATCCTACACTCAAGATAATTTACTGAGCGTAGGATTCGAATTAGTAATGAAAAACAAATTTATTAACTCTCGGAGTTTAAGTAACTTGGTATTATTCTGTACAAAAATATTTTATCTTTTCTTGAGCTTGAGGAAATCCTAATTCATCACTTACTTTCATATCTTCACAACCAGAAACCATATCATAACTGATAAAATGAGCTAATGCTCGATTAAAATAAGCTTCTCCATAGTCACTATCTAATTCAATCGCCTTTGAATAATCTTCAATTGCCAAATTGAGATAACCAAAAACCAGATATAAGTTACCTCGATTTTTAAGTAAGCGTGGATTTGCATCTGATTTTTCAATTACAAGATTCAAATCTTCTAATGCACCTGTAAAATCACCTAACATTTTTTTGGTCAATCCTCTATTAAGATAAGCTTCTAAATAATGATCTCCTCTTAACTCAATTATCTTATTATAATCCTCAAGTGCTTTGTCATTTTCACCTTGTTTTTTTCTCAACATGGCTCGATCAAAGTAGGCTTTAGTCAAATCACTCTGCAACTCAATAGCTCGATTTAAATAGATTGCTGCTTGATCTAAATCCTCTTGTTCAAAAGCCACTCGACTAAAATTATACCACGCAATTGCGAATCTTGGTTCTAATGAAACTGCCTTAGAAAAGGATTTAGATGCAAGATCATATTCTGTTTTCTTGGTATAAATCAATCCTTGTAAATCGTAGCCTAATGCAGATTGGGGATGCTCATTTATTAATTGATTGGTTAAATTTTCTGCTGCTGCTAATAAATTATCTTCTATATTGGTGATGATTTCTTCAACAAGATTCAATTCCTTTTCTCTGTCCTCCACTTCGATATAAGCACGATCCACTGCTTGATAATAATAATTCATTCGTTGGTAAGTAGTCAGATTTGTCAACGCTTTTTCAGGTTGATTGTAGAGCACATTCAATATACCATTTGGACCATTAAAACCATATAAATCCGATGCGTAAGGATTAATCCGATCAGCTAACCTTAAATCTTCCTTCGCTTCGGTAAGCATACCAAATCGCTTTCGAAAAACAGCTCTTCTCAATAAAACTTCAGCTGACTGAGGATTTTGATTCACTGCATTCTCATAAGCCAAAAATGCACTTTCAAAATTCAATAAACGCAATTGCAACTCAGCTTCTCTTAAAAAAAATTGATTATCTGCACCAAATTTTTGAGCACTAAATGCCTTATTCAAAACAAGTCGGTTGTTATTTACGCCTTGTGCATCAACAGCTGATGTATAAAAAAGAAGGGAAGTAATCACGATAAATTTGACAATGCTCTTTTTCATTTTCTTCAATTTAAATTAAAATAATATTGGGCCCAATAAGTGATAGACTTTCAATATTTAAACAACACTTAAATCAAAAAGTTGTAACATTATCACTAATAATAGTTTTACTATCAAATAAAAATGCAATACTTATTTTTTTAACTATTTTAATAAACCTTTTTAATCAAAAAACGTTATAATTGTAAAACAAACAAATATAATAGCAATACTATCAAAAAAATAATTCCTCAATTAAATATATTCAAGATGAAAACTTTCAATTTCTCCACTGAATTCAATGCATTATCTCGATATTTAAGAGCTTTCGCATATAAATTAACGAATGATTACCACTTGTCAGAAGATCTCTTCCAGGATACCGCAGTACTTGCTTTTCGCTATCAAAACAAATTCACACCTGGTAGCAATTTAAGAGCTTGGTTAACGACCATAATGAAGAATACATTCTTTAATGATTTTAGAAAAAAGCAACGAAAAGGTGCCATCCAGCTAAGCCATGAAGCCAATTATTTATTTGACTCCAACAAGAAAAATGCAACTAATAATGATGGTGAATCCAACCTAGTAATGGAAGAATTATATGAAATTGTAGAAACCTTAAATGAGAACGTAAAGCAACCTTTTCTAATGTACTATCTTGGACATAAGTATAGTGAAATCAGTGACCGTATGGAACTACCACTTGGCACTATAAAGAGTAGAATATTTATCGCTCGAAAGGAATTAAAAGAAAGAATCAAAGCTAAATACAATATAAACCATAGTAGTGAATTATTAAGTGCCTAAAACCTTTTATTATGAAATCTTTTCCAATAAAAATCAAAATAAATCCTAATCTTTTCATTAGAGATCCACAGGAAACTGTACTAGGCAAAAAGATCATCGAACACAGTGTCCTCCTTATTGATAAGTATGGATTAGAAGGATTTAACTTCAAAAAATTAGGAAAAGTAATTAGTTCTAACGAAGCATCTATCTATCGTTACTTTGAAAATAAACACCAACTTTTTGTCTACCTACTCAATTGGTATTGGGAATGGTTGATGCTAAGAATCGAGTTGAATACCATTAATATCCAAAACCCGTCAATCAAGCTAAAAATTACTTTGGATATCATAGTAGACTCTGCCAATCGTAACACAGCTGTCGAATTCGTTGACGAAGAAATTTTACACAAAATTGTCGTTCGAGAAGGAGCAAAAGGCTATCATCATAAAGATGTCGACAAGGATAATCAAGAAGGATTTTATGTAGCTTATAAATTGCTTTGCGAAAAAATTGCAAAAATATTATTGGAAATAAATCCACTTTTTCCATACCCGCGTGCATTAGCCTCTACCCTAATTGAATCTGCTAATAATAATCTTTATTTCGCGAGACATCTACCTCGATTGACAGATCTGACTTTAGAAGGTGAAGACCTTTCTAGTCAAGTGAAGCAAATGATTACTTTTTTCACACTTGGATTGATCCAAAGTAGTTTGATCATAAATGAAAAAGTAGGACTACCCCAACAAGTATAAAATAACAACTAATCATAAAATTTTAAAAATCTAATCATTCCAAAAATAAGATTATGAGAATTGATGTAAATAATCAGGCCGGCATTTCCAATAAATATGTTCGTTTTATCAAATGGAAACTCTATCAGATGGCAAGGAAATTTGATCATTTAATCTATGCCGAAGTGTATCTAAAAAAAGAAGGACATACAGTTCCAGTTTATCATGTACATCTTCGATTAGCCATCCCTGGTGATGATATCATCATCAAGAAAAAATCAAATCACGCAGGAAAATTATTAAATACGTTAAGCAAAGACGCAAAACAATATTTAGCTAAATCCAAACATGCAATGACTTATGGACATAAATAGCTGTAGGAGCTAGTTGAATTTTATTTGAGATTAGCAAGATCAGTCATAATAAAAGATTAAATAGAAAAGAGCAGCAGCATTGACAAATAATCTTTATTTTGTGCCCAATCAGATGTTTTAATTTCTCTTGTCTAAGAATAAAAGAATTTGATCATCAAAGCTATTTTTACAAATTCTTATAGTTTAAAAAACATGGCACCTACAGTTATAATCATTGGCGGAGGACTCTCAGGCTTGACTGCTGCTCGACAACTACAAAAAGATGGAATTGAGTTCTTATTATTGGAAGCTTCAGATAGATTAGGAGGTCGAGTAAAAACGGATGTGATTGATGGATTCAGATTAGATCATGGATTTCAGGTATTATTGACTGCCTATCCCGAGGCAAAGCATTGGTTAAACTATAAAAAATTAGACTTACAATATTTCTTACCCGGCGCCTTACTACTACATCCCAATGGAAAACGAGATCGGATAGGTGATCCTTTTCGTGACTTCTCTAGCCTTATGCCTACCCTACTTTCTAGTGCCGGAAGTATAATGGATAAAATACGGATACTACAACTTAAAAATAGATTAGCCAATCAAAGCATTAGTGATATTTTTCAACAAAAAGAAATGTCAACCAAAGAAGCATTGTCCACGGAATATAAGTTTAGTCCAAAGATGATTCAACAATTTTTCAATCCATTCTTTGCGGGTATTTTTTTAGAAAAAGAATTACTTACTTCTCGACGTATGTTCGACTTTGTTTTTAAAATGTTCGGTAGTGGGAATACAGCAATTCCGAATTTGGGCATGGAGGAGATCCCTAAACAATTAGCTGCGAAGCTTCCTAAGGAAAAAATTCTAACGAATACCAAAGTCCAAAAAATAGAGGGGCAAAATATTTTCTTAACTGATGGATCTTCTTTCACAGCATCTCACATCATTATTGCAACAGAAGCAACAGGTCTAATCAAAGAATTTGCACCTGTAAAAACTAAATACCAAAGTACTACCCATATTCATTTTACCTCAGATACCCCGCCTATTAAAAAAGCACTAATCGGATTAAATACTAATCCTAAACGATTATCCAACAATATATGCACAATAAACAAGGTAGCTGCCGACTATGCGCCTGACAACCAATATCTAATTTCAGTCTCCATTATTGGAAAAACTGATTTATCCATTAGTGAACTAGAAAAAGGAGTAAGAAAAGAATTAACACCTTCTTTTGGAAAAGTCACCCAAACATGGAGACATCTTCATACCCGAAACGTCAATTATGCTCTTCCAGATCAAAGACAAGTTATACATGAGCTTAGTGCAAACCAATTTAAATTGAGAGCTGGTTTATACACTTGTGGAGATTATCAATCCAATGGATCTATCAACGCTGCGATGCGAGGAGGTCGATTGGTAGCTGAATTAATTAGTCAAGATTAGAGTTTATGACTAGA
>CAYTVR010000109.1:0-18885 GCA_964441245.1 uncultured Saprospiraceae bacterium
CCCAAGTGAGCCGAACCAAGTTCGGCCCACCATAGGTTTTGAGTTCGCCAGTCTTGGCACAGATCGCTTGAAATTCCGTCATCCAAGTTCTCATAAATTATAGATTTGATAGATTGCACACAATTGAAACATTAGTTTTACGAGGTGTTGCAGTTGAAAGAACTTCAAAACGAATAGCGCAACCGACAGACAGGTCTACTTTTCGTGCATCTTTGTTAGTCGCATAAAGTAAACCTAATTGTTTTTCCCAGAAGGGAGTAAATCCTTCTTCAGGTGGCATGGCCATTCCTGGAGGAACAATAACAACTTCACCCGTACGGTAAGGATTACCAGCTTTAGATTTTGACATAGTATGTTTTATTAGGTTAGAAAAAAAAGGTTGAAAAAAATCCCGCACAACAACCATTGTTGAAGGCGGGACCACAATAGGAAACAAAAAACTAAATCATTAAAGTAAAATATCATTCTGTTCTCAGACAGCTATTCTTTATCCGAAACACCCCAGATCAAATCAATATCAATGTTCCCAACTTTTGCTGGATCGCCATTGATGTAAAAGTTACCGGTACCGCGAATTCGCTTCGCTTTGATCTCTCGCTCTATGTCCTGTTTCATGGCTTCGAAACGGATGTTCAGATATTTGTAAACAATCCATAGAACGATGAGGAAAAAGAGGACCAGTGCTCCTTTGTCCAGGAGGTGTTCGAAGTTGGGTTGTAGCATGAGTTAATTTTTAATGGGTGGATGGTTAGATAGGTTAATCGGTGGATGGGTTTCCCTGGTATGCGTATAAAATTGCGATAGAAGAAAACCCATCTGCCCCTCTCCCATTCACCCATCCTTAAAACATGCCTCCGGCCTGAGAGGCCAGAGGCAGTGTACACAGGCAAAGATTAAAATTCTTAGTTAGCTGCTCCTTATCCCATAACCTGCTCCGTAACTGTTTCCTCCGTTTTTTCAACAGTGATGATTCCATCCGGATGAATGGTGACTAAGGTTTTGTTTACGGATAGAGGAACGGCTTTTTTGGGACGGCCAACGGGTCGAGTGCTTTTAGCGTTACGAGCAGTAGGTTTCTTTCTAATGACTTCATTTTTAGTAGTAGACATAACAAGGTTTTAAGATTAATGAAAAAATAATTAACAGTAAGCCACTTTGCAACAATGTACTTACGTTGATTTCGTTGAATGATTTTTTCAAATCAAACAACAATATTTTTTTTTATAATCTAGTCCTGTGTAATGCGAGTTCGGGTATGAAGAGTTTTAGTACCCGTTTCTTAGTTGATGGTTTCCAGTGCTTGCGTTAAGGAGAGTTTAGTTTCTGATATCCGGTTTCCAATAAGGTCTTTTCTGCTCAGTATAGATGTTGTTTGGGTTTTGCTCATGACAAATGTATGCTTATTGTTAGGTATGTTTTGCTAGAGGCAATCACAAATAACAAAACAAATATACGATTTTTATTTTATTTGTAAATTAAAAAGTGGTTTTAATGCAATTATATAATAGAAAAATAAACTTGCCTTATGAGGGCATTTTAAAAATCGTAGCAAAGAAAAGCGGACTTACTCCTCCCCTCCCCTCTTCGGTAAATGCTAAGGAATTTCAACCGATCCAGTCCTTATTTCTCCTCCCTATTATTGTTGAATTACAGATTTGAATTTCTGTTGAAACTCCGCCAAATAATCAAGCGTCTGCTCAGCCCCAAAGAGACTCTTAGGATGTGGCATTTCCACAAAGCGCCGTAAGCTATTCCTATAGAAATATTTCTGAACCCATTTCCCAAATAACACAATGATGTCTCTATCGGTAGGCTGGTAAAAGTTATGCCATTCCATGCGATCAAATTCAACATCCATCGGATGCATCGGTAAGTATGCTCTGGAAGACAGATTAGTACGATGGCAATAATAATCAGCAGGCAATTGAGCCATCAATCGGTTAACCATTTTGCCCGTTATTGTCTTTGGATTTAAGGCGTAGTAACCTGGTTTACCATTTTGGCCTACAAAGTATATAGCCGGTTTCTTTATTGTTATCATTGTTACAAATTTATTGTTAGAAAAAGGGGCCGTCCAATAATGGCTTATGAGACAAGCCAATGGAGCTTTACTAAACCTTATTTTAATTTTCCCAAACAGACCTATCTACAAAAGGTGGTTTTGAACTGGGCTTTTGGACTGGGTCTCCCCTACCGCCCATAATTAACTGATTACCAATTGATTGAAGATTAAAATTCCAATCCAAACCATTTGGACTAAAGTGGACTGCATTTGGGTCAACTGGGCTTTTGGACTTTTGGGGAAAAGTGGACTTGTAAATGGACTGATCTAAAAGGCGCTTAATGAATGACTTACAACAGCTTAGTCCAAAAGCCCAGTTCTTTTTCCTTTTTTTACCAAAGGTTAGTTTAAAGAATAAATAAAGAATAGACTTATATGTTTTATTAGCCTGCTTATTTCTAACATTGCTAAACTGCTGTTTATATCCCCTGTTTGTAGCTTGGTATTCACACATTAAAGGGAGGCTACCGTCAAAGCCCTTTACGTAAAAGAGTTGTTGTGGACAAACGCAGTACCAGCTGCAAGGGAGTTCGAAGTAGGTTTGATCAGTCATCTAAATTTATTTTAAAATGATGATAACTAATGTCGTTGTCGTCATTAATCGTATTCATTAAACTGGCATTGAAGTAGGTATCGCTCAACACGAAGTATTCCTTTCCATTTTGTTTGATGCGTTCTCCATCGCTGGGTATGTTGTAATCGAGTTTTTTGTAGGAGGCATACTTCTTCAATTTCTCTTTAAATTTTCGAGGATTCACAAAGCGCCGATCCTGCGTATACTGGATCAGGTATTTTTCACAAGCGTAGACCTTTTCCACTCGCTGATTGAGCAGCGGACCTTCCTTCTTGTCATACATCACATCAGCCCACTCGATGAAATTCTCGCCGATCTGTTGACGTAGTTTTCGAAGTTCCAGCGCTTCTGATTGGTTGGTATACTGGAGGCCATGTTGCAGGTAGAGCTGTATGCAAGTGGCCATCCAGTTGTAGAAATAATTCCACTGTTCGAATTCCCATTCGTGGAATAGCTGATGGCCAAACTCATCTCCCACCGTGCGGTGTTTGTTGTAATAATCAGAAAAGGCAATAGTGTACTGTCTTCTGGAAAAGGAATTGCCGTCCCCATTTATGGCGTGATTTGTATTGATAATGAATTTTGGTGGCAGCACTTTGTATCTTTTCTCTCCTTTTGGATTGACCACAATCCCCGTAGTGATTTGGGAGAACAGAAACTCAAAATTGAAATTGACGCGAACATCATCAAAGACAATCATCTGCGTTCGTTCATCCACATTTTCATACAAGTGGTTGTCGTCTTCGATGTTCTTCTTTTTGCCATCAATGACCTCCTGTGGTGCCATAAATTGGAACGCTTTTGACCATAGGCTCTTTCCGGTACCACCTTGGCTTTTCCCCACTTTGCTTTCTGTCCCGTCCTGGCAAATGATGGCTTTCATGTTTCCGTAATCTCGATACTCGTGGAGGATATAACCCGCTGCTAACATTTTGCACACGAGATTAACGGTTGTAGTTTGAGCCTCTTCCTCGGACTCTTCTTCGCAGTTCTCTTTGGCTATCCATCTTTTAACTCCTTGTTTATCTTCAACTAGCGTATGTCCTTTTTTCCAATAAAACGAACTGGTATTCCTGTAGAACCGGGCGATGTCGCTATCTTTGCATTCCGCTATCATATTGATGCCCCACTTGCCCGCTTTTTGGTCAGCTTGCACCATGGGTTTACTCAGGTATTTTGGTTCGAAGTCGATGATCTTATTTCCCCATACATGCTTTGGCAATTCACTGAGTGGCCGTTGTTTGATTTCGGTGGCCGTTATCTTCCAATAGCAATTTTTGAAGTATAGAAATTGTACATCTTTTTTCGCCTCATGGAATTCCGGTTTGATGTAAAACATATTACCGAGCTTATCGGGGCCAAGGTATTGTTTACCACCACGAAGCAGCAGTTCCAGTACATCAAGCTCATCAATCTCTCTGGTGAAATCCATTACATATCGCTGTATTTTTTGTGCCGTTGTTTCTCGGATCACTTTGCCTTCGAGATAAACAAACCGAAACTGATCATTGCTGTATTCGTAGATCCCAAATCCGCGATTCCGGAGGAAGTTGAGAATATTGACATAATTGAATTGATACTTGTATTGGGTGTTACCGTGCTTATCTTCTCCCGTTGATATCTTCTTCCAGAATTGCTCATTGGGCATGAGCTTCTGTGTCAATTCAAATTCCTTTTCGTCCGGATTCCATCGCCACTTTAGTTGCTTGAATTTGAACTCTCGTAATTGCTGAAGCTTTTCCTTATGACTATTAAAGAAAGCAGGTGTAGCATGTAGGTTCCAGAATTCTTTGAGTTTGTAGCTGCTCATTTCTGTGATCTTGTGGAGGTTCACATAGCGCCCTTTTCCATCCCTGGCCACCATGGCCTTATTGATGTCTTGGATCAAATCCTTTTCTTTCCCCATGAGGGAATTAACCAGTAGGTCGTCAATGCCTTTTTGAACCTGGTCATGATGATACATGAAGAAAAGCTCCAGCTCAATACCTTCGTTGTAAAATGCCCGAAAGTAGTCCCGGAACTTGATGACGGCCTTGAAGAATGTTTTGGGTCTCTGATCAACAGAGGTCTCTAAATTGGTGGTGGATATTTCCTGCCAATCGGCATCCAGTACAAATACCATATTCCGTATTGCACAGGTTTTGATCAGTTTTTCAAAATGATAAGGCATTTCTCCAGCAGAAGCAAAATTGTGAATGCCCATAATCCCGACAGCATCGAGACCTTCCAGACACATTTTATCAGCCTTCTTTTCTCCTTCGCAGATATAGAGGGTATCAATAATTTTGTGGCTTTGGTAAGCGAGTACGATGTGATTCGGAATCCATAAGTGAGATCCGGATTGGTAAGGTGATTTGTATTTAGCTGGCTTTCCTTCTTTGTCCAAGTGCAGGGAGGGGTTCGCCCATCGCACCCGCATCAAGGGCATTTCTTTACCCCTGCTGGTCTTCCATTTCATCGGTTTGCTCTCTAGGTCGATATAGTGAAGGATCATATCATCGCCATCTGCAAGGAAGTTCCAAAATGAATCGATGGTGCCCTTTTGGTATCGATCGTATTCATACTGCAGTTTGCCTTTATGCAACTTGTATTTTTGATAATTAATGGGTATTCCCGAAGCCCTCAATTGGCTATCTCGAAAAGATTGCTTTCGGGAATTCCTTCTCGCCTTTTTCTGCTTGACCTGTTTTTCTGATTCAATAGAAATATTGTATTTATCCGCAATGATCAGAAGGGCTTCTGGATAGTCCTTACCTTCTACTTTCATCAAGAAACTCACTGCACTGTTGCCTCCAGTATCACATTTAAAACACTTCCAGATGTGCTTCTTTACTGAAATTTGTAGCCCCTTTTTAGCATTACAAACTGGACAGGTGCCAACATAGGCTGTACCCGTTTTCTTCAGTTGCACATAATCGGATATGACATCGTAGAGCTGCGCTGTATTTTTAATCTCTTCTGCAATTTTTGGTTCGATATAATTCATGCTATTGGGTTGTATGGAGCGATTGGTGGCAAGTGTGTACTGATGGGTACACGGGTCTAAAGAAGTAATTTGTTTTGTAGTTTAAAAAGACAGGAGTTCCCTAGCTCCCGTCTTCGATTAGCTGTCTCGGAGTATGTTGGGTGATTATTGAATCACCAGGTCTAGGTCTGTCTTGGAATAGCAACCTTGGTTGATGCGGTAGTGGTGGTGGATATCTTCTAACAGTGCGTCTAATGAATGCATCGAGAAGAAGTTCGTTGAGCTCCATTGATGCTTTTCCGTTTGGAGTAGCTCTGCGTTCCAAGTTGGATCTTGGCCATCAAATTCGGTTTCCATGTAGATGGAGACCAGTTGGACTGGTAGCAAATCTAGGTAGTATTCTTCAAGGTGAGAATAGTATTTTTTTGGAGGTGCTACGGCCTTACTTATCATTTTCCCAGTCGAGTCTGTTTGTGCTTGGAATAGTTGGGTTGCTTTACTTTCTATGTGGAAAGCAATGTATTCGCAGTTGTAAATGGCGATCGCACTCATAGTGAATAGTAGTGTGAGCAGGATCTGTTTCATGTTTTTGTAATTTGTATGTTAGAAATTGTTGCTAATATAGATCCGTCCAAAATGCATCTGGACAGACCCTTTGTTTTGGGCTTATTTTCATTTTCTCATTTGCAGTCTCAATTCAAATTGCTCTAGGTCGATTTTCAATTCATTAGACAACACTAATAGGTTCTGGAATTCCTTCCATTCGGCCACGGCTTTATTTTTCTTCATCACGTAAAGTTGTTGTGAGATATAGACATCGAGTGATTCCTGTATGTCTTGAATATCACAGATCAGTGTTCCTGGTTTTCCGTTGTATACAGATCGTTCCGGAGTAGGGAGTTCATTGTTGAGCTGTCTTAGCTCATTTGGGAGATTCTTGTGCATATTGTTAGAATTTGAGTTAGAAATTTCCTCATAGTATTTTGATACGGGAGAGTGACCCTTCTATCACCCTCCCTGTTGGCATAATGTGCCAGCATATCAAATGAAAACCCGCAGGGCATTACACCTGCTTAATAAGTTTTGAGTTTTATATTGTCGGGGCATAGCAGTTTCATTTTTTCTGCTTATCCCGTTATTAACTTGCCTAGTTTCGCTTTGATCGAGGCCAGTTCTTTTTCTTTATTTACTACATCTAATCTGATCATTTCCAAAGCGCTTTTCAACACCGCTAATACCGTTTCTGAATTATAATCATCCCCTTTCCCCCGAAGCATTCTACTGACAGTCGGGACGGCTAAATGATGCTGGTCTGCTATTCGTTTCGTTCCTCCGCGAGGGAGGAGTTTGGTAAGGGGCGTTTTTCTCCCTTTGAGAAAAGTGATAATATTCATATCATTACATTGGTTAGTAGAATATATTGCAATAATACAATCGTTTTACGATATTTACAAACTTTTACGATAATTAACACATCTTAAAACGATAATAACATCTATTTTGTATGAAATTAGGCTTCAATATTAGGTTGATTCGAAAGAAGTGGAAGTTGAACCAAGATCAATTAGGTCAATTCTTCGGCGGGATTAGCACTGCTCAAATAGGGAAATATGAGAATAACGAGAATGATCCTCGTCTTCCTGTGCTTTTGAAATTAGTTGAAATGACGGGTATCTCTATTTATGATTTATGTACTCGGGTTGTCGATATATCTGAGATTCCATCGGAGCCATTGAAGGGGTATCAGCCTAAGAAAGTGGAGGGGCGCTCGTCTGATGGTGGAGATGAGGTGAAGGAGTTGCAGGGGGATTTGATTAAGTGTTTGAAGGAGAATCGGGAGTTGCGGATGGAGAACTTGAGATTGCGGGAAAGTATTGTTGGGGATGAGGGGGTGGATTGAGGGTACTGTTTTATTTGTTGCGGAAATATAGGTAAAGCGTTTTTAGAATTTTATGCAAAGTTGATAAAAAAATCAGAAATTATAAATGCAAAATTATAAAGCGGAGTTATCAACGAATCAGCAAACATCCATTGTTGGATGACATTAAAGAATCGCAGAGTCTAATTTTTATGGCATTAAACTAAAGTTAACAAAGCTTCTTAAGTGTTGAAGTAATTCAAAATCAATTTCATTTGATGGATAACCAAGTAAAGAACCAGACTCGTAGATTAATATCAAAAGGAAAAACAAAAAATGCTATTGATCTTTTATTACAGGAATTAAAGGCAAATAATGATGTAATATTGATTTCGAACATGTTTAATGAGCTTGAGAGAAAAATCATTGCTCATGTTATTAGTAATGATGAAGCAAATATTGAAAGGAATAAAATAAATGATTCAATATTAAGATTTCTTGATGCTGAAGATGAAACCAATCAATCAACTTTAATTTTAGATTCGCGAAGACTTTCATTAAGATTTAAGAATCATTTACCAAAAATGATTTTTGGAATATTCGTGATAATAGCCATCCTCCTGTTTTTTGTGTTTCAATTTAATCATGAAACAAGAAGCAATGATGGATCGATGAATGCAATTTTAGAACCTGTAGAAGTTGGGTATGATGAGTTGCCTTCTAATTTTAAGATTTTCTATGAAAAATTCATGACAAACGTTGATTTTCAGATGAGTCATATTTCATTTCCAATAAATGGAATATATCCTGATTCCATCCAAAAAAATAAAAGTATTGCAACGAATAGTAATTTAATTTTTAAGAAGGATTGGAAAGTTTTAACCAATAATGATGAAAATGTTTCGAAACAGAAATTTAAAAATGATAAGGATAAAATAATTTACCAAAGAATTGAAGATAAAGAACAGAAGGTCAGCTCATCAAGAATATTTATCGAATTTGATGATATATGGTTATTAGTAAGCTTTTATGAAACACAAGAAATAACATTTGATACTAGAATCACAGAAGATTTTTTAAAATTTTACCATCAATTTCATAGAGATTCAATTTTTCAAATGAATCATATATTATTCCCTTTGCATGGGATTCCTACTTTTACTAAAAAAGGTGTTTTTGAAAATGAAGACTATAGATGGAATAAAAATGATTGGCAGTTACATTTGCCAATAGACGAGGATTCTGATTTTAGTAAATTCTGGCTTAGGTCAAATAATTTGAAAATGGAAGATGGTAGCGAAGTTTCTCTGTTGATTGAGAGTATTCTTAACGAAGGAGCGAGTTATGGAATACAAAGAAGATTTATGAAGATTGATGATAAATGGTACTTAGTCTATTACTCCGGAATGAATGAATTAATGTAATCAACAATCCATATTTGACCATATCTACTAGGCCCATCCTCGTGGTATATGGGTTCGTAATGAAAAATAGCAGAGTGATTCAATAAAGTAAAAAACTTTGACATAGAACAACAAAATTTACAACAAAAGAAATAGGACAAAGATAAAATGGAAAGGCTGTCAGTATTTTGAACAAGATCGCCGGTATATATACAGAACCAATACCTCCCCTATCCCCCCTTTTTTGATGTCGCCAACTCCTCAATCATTTCCAACAATTCCAACCGTTTGAATCTCACAGAACTCCCAAAATTATAGCGTTTCAAAGCACCAGCGCGTCGGTAATTATCAATGGTAGATACAGAACACCTTAATAGTTTTGCCGCCTCTTTTTTATTGAGATAAGGGTCTGGTTCGGATGAATTAAGCTTTGGAGGTTGGTGGTTTTCAAAAGCTTTTAGAACCGCTTGTTCAACGATGTTTTTTATTGTTGATTCTGGTATGGAAATTAACACTAATTCATTCATAATGATAAGGTTTTATTTTTATCAAAATTGAAGCAATCCCAGTGCTAAAATCAATTACGTTTTGATTACCGTAATCAGTTGAACGCTGATTACCAATTACTTAGGTTTAGGATTTTCTTTTATTCCATGAAACTTTTGGAGGTAGTTTTCCGTGAATACCTGTGGATAATTATCATAGTATTTGCCTTTTTGCTGGCCAGGTTTTAATACCTGTTGGATGGAATTGGAACGAGTGAAACAGGCCTTGATTGTGGTGTTTCTAAATTGACGTATCCACCTTCTTTCTTTCAACATGATTAATAATTCAGCCAATTCCTTTTGCGTCCCCAACCATTCCATCTTCTCTAGTGTAATACTAATGTTACGATCTTCTTCTCCTGATAGCTCCTTGGAAAAAGCCATTTTTAGGAATTCAATCAAGATTCTACTTTCAAAGGTAGCTTGTTGAATGCGCTCTTCTTCATTGGTGGCTTCCTTAT
Organism: uncultured Saprospiraceae bacterium; assembly: GCA_964441245.1. GTDB lineage: Bacteria > Bacteroidota > Bacteroidia > Chitinophagales > Saprospiraceae > JALZUU01. The sequence goes on from CAYTVR010000109.1 coordinate 9,869, forward strand.
CTTTTTCAGAAACCTTAAGCAATGATTTTTTCTCTTGGTCGAGCGAATGGATAAAGTCCTTCAGCCTTTGACTAAAAGTGATGGCATCTACTTTTATTTTTTCCTTATAAAGCTTAATATATTGCTGTCTGATTTCTTCCAGATATAAATCGAAATTATCGGACCAAGAAAAATCATACGGATGATAAACTTCCACATATCTTTTGATAATCGGTTTCATCTTATGGCTTAAATTAAAACCCAACCACCGATCAAAAACCACTTTTCTTTTTATGTGGAGTGTTCGTATTTTTCTTTCCTGACTTGGAACGGATCCAAAATCGTTGTCCGTCAGATTAGTCGGTTTACCAGGTGTTGATTGCTCATATTCTTTTATCAATCCATCTATGGTAAAAAGCAGGTAAGGATGAAATTTTTCGTTAATGTCCAAATATTCATTTTCCCACTGCTTGAGTAAGGCGGTGGGGTCTAAATGATCCATTAGTTTTAAAGCCAATTTTATGTAGTCTGTTCTGTCAAGTGCTTTTGGATTCATGAGCTGAGGTTTGATTAATGTTATCAATTACTAATATGTAATTGTATTGTTTTTACTCGGCTGGTAAAGTTCAATTTTGGTGGCATGTGTGTACATCGAATGGCAGTGATGTTGAATGGAAAGGAGCTGGTCCTTTGTGCTAACTCTGGCGTATCCGATTTTAATGGCAGTAGTTTCATTAAATGGTTAAGCAAGATGTTTTTGGTCTATTGATTCATGAAACTAGTTTATTTAACCCAATATACATAGGATTTTGAAAATCGTATGGGTTGTTACGCTTAGAGTAGTGGGAAGTTTTTTGTTAGGATAGCGAATTTTGGAAAATGGGCAATAGGGATTTTCAATCCGTTTGGTAGGGGAACCGTTGAAAAGAATAGTAAAAGACCTCACATTATACTGAATAGTGAGAAATAAATATTTATTTACTAAGCATCATTTAAAGATCTATGCTCTACCCCTTTGTCTTGGATATATGAAACTAGCTTCATCAAATCACGAAGCGAACGGCCTAGGAGGTCGAGTTTCCTAATGATGACAATATCATCTTTACGAAGTTGGTTGATTAAGGCTATCAGTTCTGGACTATCTGATTTTGTTCCGCTGGCTTTTTTTCTTCAAAGATTATTTCACAGCCTGCTTTTTTGAGTGCATTTTATTGGAACGATAGATTTTGGTCTTTGGTGCTGACTCGTGCGTATCCGATTTTAATTCATTGAGACTACTTGAATGAAACAAGGATGACCAAGTGGAGTTTTTCGAACTTTGATTTTGCGGTTCCCTATAGATCAATTCCCTCTTTTAAAAAAACATCTTGTAAAGTTTTTCATTACGAAAAAAACGTATATATTAGCAGTATGTTTTTATCATCCATTCTGCTACACAGAAGCATTTCGCTGGTTTTATAACATAACCAGTTAGCATTTTCTTAAATGCACATTTTTTATAGTAATATCATATTTCCCAAATAGTACAGCTTGCCCTTCATCCACTAGAACTTAATTTATTTACTCTATTTTCTATTAAATAGAGAAAGACATTTTATTGCTTTTATAGCCCTAGAGTTTCAGCGTTACCTATTTCCACTAGTTTTCCACTAGTCGTTATTTGCAATGCCGAAAGAGCTATTTAACACAATTATTTTCTAACCAAAAATCAAGTAGTTATGAAGTTTATGAACCCTTTATCCGCATTAAAAACCTTTTTATTTCTTTTCCTCCTTTGTTCATTTCAATCCATATTTGCACAGGCAGACTCTGACCTTCGCAATGACTTAGTCATACAAGGTGAAACTGTTGCCAAAAAGTCTTACACCTCTAAAGATAGATCAACCATCTATACCGTAAACTGGATAAAGCCAGATAGAATATTAAATGGTGCCAGCGAGTACACTGACTCAATCCCAGTAGTTACGCTCGGTGGTATCACTGAACAAGGTGGACTTGCTGTTACTCATTCTGTAAGCATTCACAAAGGTTACAAATACATTCTTTCATTAAGAGAATGTTCTGATTGCTTAGATGAATTTATCGTTTATCAATTAAGCAAAGTTATACCTGAATTTCAACACGAAAGATATCTACAAGAGCAAAACAAGTGGCTTAATACATCAAGCTCAGGAACCGTTAAGGCATATGCTCCTTGCTCAAGTTTTAATAGTATAAATAACTTAGACGTTAGTTTTGGAAATGTATACGTCACTTCCATAGATAACCAACAGGTAACGGGCTATGTTGACATAAAAACCAAAACTAATAATGGAACTAAAATGCTCTACGAGATTGCATCTAAAATTAAATATGATGATCAAGTGTTTGGGCAATATGCTGTTTCATCACAAAGCATTTCTGCTTCTCCAACTAATCCAATTTCTCAGCAATTTTATAACACAAGCGTATCGGATCAAACGGCTGATAAAGCTTCCTTTTCAATGAGTAAAAATTCAGTAAATCAAACAAACGCTCTTTTAGTTAATCCCTTCTTTCAATCTATGGTTCGTATTTCGTTTACTATTCCAACGATAGCTCTCGCATCGGCTCCGCAACAATTAAGTGACTTGCTTTACCTTGAAAATCTAAGCGCTTCATATATTTGCGATGGTAAAGTAACTCCATTTGATAATATCAATATTATTGAAAAACCAATAGGTATTGTATTCGCCAAGAAACTTGTTGGACTTACCTATACAATCGAAAATGTGACTTTTGATTACGATAACGATAAGTATCAATTTACTATTTTTGTTTCCAGTCCAGACGATACAGAGTTGCGGCAATCGTCTATCAATTTAAGTTATAACACTTCTACTTTTTTCCAAAATCAAGCTAGCTCAGGCTTTGCTTCTATTGTAAACGAACCAGGAACAATTGCCACAGACTTTAGTGATTATGACTTATCAATCAATGACAATGGAAATAATGCACTTACCGTTATGATTGGTGATATTGGTACAGCTAACCCGAATGGTACTTATGCCACCATAGGGTCTACACCAGTGGCTCTAGTTCGACTAGAAATGACTACTCTGATTTGTGACTCAAATCCCATGCTGGCTTTTGAGGAATTTCTTATGCAGGAAAATAGCTATTTCTTTGATAGTAATCAATCTGATTTCCCTATCGCCTATGATCCGATTACAGCAACTGACAATGAAACAGTACACCCATGTGGATGTGCCGTTCCTAATATCTCTAGCTTCTCACCTACTATTGACATAATTGCTGGTGACAATGAAATACTCACAATTACTGGGAGTAACTTTGGTGTTTTCGAAAGAACAGGTAATCCTAGTGCTAGTGGCGTTGGAAGCTCTGTCCTTTTTAAAAATGGAGATTATACTGTTGGAGGATTCGCTCCAGAATTTATCGCAGCAGCTGAAGAAGATTTTATTATTGACGGTATTCTTGAATGGACTGATACTCAAATAAAAGTCAGAGTTCCTTCTACTGATTTCGAACAAGGCGTCAACGGAACAGCCGCTACAGGTTTATTTAAGGTTAGAACTGGTTGTAATCAAGAAGACACTTCTCCGAGTGGCTTACGGATACCTTACTCTAAAATGAATTTTAGAGTCGACGACGAAGAGATTGCAAAAAAAATTGGTCTTCGAAACGATAATGGGAATAATGGTGATCAAAATGGATATGAATTTCAATTTGTTTCCGTTGTAGATCAAGCCAACATTGACATACGAGGAGCTTTTGATGACGCTTTGACTGCATGGTGTGATGTTACGAATATTCGCTTTAGAAAGAAGGATACTGATGCTCCATTTGGCACAATGTCTAATATTAATGATGGAATTAACCTCATTGCAATTGGTGGCCTTCCTGGTGATGCTGAAGCTGCTTTAACATTTGGTATTAATAGTCTTTTCTATTTTGATATTGACTGTAATGGTTCTGATCCGAATGACTTAGATGGAGGATATATCATGACTGATCTGGATATAATTATTGATGGTACCTTTGCAGCAGGAACAGACCAAGATAGAGCCGTTGAGGTTCTTACTCATGAGCTTGGGCATGGCCATATGCTAAATCATGCATTTTGTATTGGTGGTTCATGTGTTGATCCAATGATGCACCCTCAAGGCAACTTTGATATACAGAACGTCGATGAGGATGGAGCCCTTAGAGTATTCGATGATAGTAATATTATTATCCAGAATGGGTGCTCTTTAAATGGCAGCACTATCACTCCTACAACTATAAAAAATGGCTTGTGTGGTAGCACAACTGCCACTGATGAAATTAAGGAGCTTACACTTAGCCTATCTCCCGTTCCTACGTTTGGAAAAATTTATAGCGCAGAAAGTATATCAAACGCATCATATCTTATTACTGACACAAAAGGGCAAGTCTTGGAAGTAGGAGAATTGTTATCAGGAAAATTAGAATTGGATATCTCTCCTCATCCAGCAGGTACATATATTTTAACAATCCAAAATGAGGATGAGATTGGGCATTTTAAAATTATCAAAATATGAATAGAAATCTAATTTTCTTATTAGCTTTTCTTCTTACAAGTCTTTCGATGACTTGTAAGAAGAAATCTGTACCAGCAGCTCTTGAAGAGGTAGAAGAACTACCACCTAAAAAAGAAGAGGTTATCACACATACGAAAACGTACCGAGGAGATGTTCCATTTCCTCCAGATAATCCATGGTGGACTATTAACCCAAATAGTCTCGATGATTGCCAAAAGCGTGTTTGGGGTTATCTGAAGAAGATGTATCCAATAAATGAAGATGACTATTGGAACTATCAGATATATAGTCTCATGGATGAACCTACAGACATCTTTGAAAATAGGGATTTGATTAGTCAGAATTTGCACTTCTTCCTTGATACGCTCTCCTTAGACATGCTTAGGGATTCAACCATTAATTGCTCTGGAGTAGATAGTACATTTTTTATACAAGCGCTAGGACAACCTACTTGTACTTCAAGGAATGTAAATACTGGCAATACTAACTTTTTCTACTACTTCAAGCTACAGTATAGACATGGGGCGTGTCCTTATATCTTTGATGAAGGGGGTGATTATGAGTATAAATGTTATCCTTTACATTTTCAGTATTGCGCTCATATGAAAATGATTTTTTCAGGAGAGACTGGAAAACTCCAATATATTGACTTTCACGGATCAGGCTAAGAAATTATTTTCTCACCTCGTACACAAAATAATGGGGCTTTGCTGATTTTGCATTGTCCCATTATTTTTCTTCAACCATCAACCCTTTTTAGATATGTTTGGAATTTTTAAATCTGCAAATGAATTTAGGAGACTTGGTAAAGCTATGGACGAACTACATGTAAGACTGGATTATTTATTTGATTTAGCATTTGAAGCCAAAAAACCAAATGATTACAAAGGAAAAATTCTTGCGAAAAAATTTATTTTAGAAAAAGCAATTGTTGATAGAATGGAAAAATATAACTGGGATACTGACTCCAAAATATTTGTAAATTTTGTCCCCGACGAGAACAGACCATCAATGATAAAAGCTTTCGTGTATCTATCAAGTAAGATGAATATACTTGTAGATCTAGTTGGTGTTTCCGATTTATGCGAAGATATTACTAATAAAAAAGGTATTTATAACGAGCTGAATAAACTACTTCAAATTATTGATAGCTAAATACCTACCGAACCACCTTCAACTTACTCTCCCTCATAATCATCCCAATAGCCTTCGCCAAATTCTTAGCGTTCTGCCGCTTATCAATATTGATATAAGCCATAAATTGTTTCTCTGTCGAATGTCCAGTGAGTTGCATTAGTTGAATTGCAGGGATACCCATTTCGTAAAAGTTGGTCGCAAAGGAACGTCGGGCTGTATGCGTGGTAACCAGTTCCCATTTTTCCTTTTTCACTTCCTTTTTTTGACCACCAACAGATTTCCTTTTTATGATTTCCTCCTTGATACCAGCCAGATTGCAAAGTTCTTTTAGGTAGTCGTTCATTTTTTGATTGGATATCGCTTTGGGTGAATGATAGCCGTACTTCTCTAAAATGGTTTTTAGTTCCTCCATCAATGGAATCACTACTTGAGTATCTGTTTTTTGAGTCCAGATTTCAATCATTTCTACCCCTTCTTCTCTGATGATATGTTCCGGCTTCAATCGGGTAAAATCAGAGAACCGCAAACCGGAATAGGCTCCAATCAAAAAGAGATCCCGGACTCGATCTAGTTTAGGATTATCGGAAAGGTCAAGGTCATACAAAATCTCTAATTCTGAAAAGGAGAGAATAATGTTTTGTACTTTCTCTTTGGAGATACTCCAACCTCTTTGTATAAATGTCATATTAGTGTTATACCCCCGACGAGTAGCTTCATGTAAGAACTGGCGCAGCACTTCGAAAATCTTGGATACATAATTAGTGGAATGTTCTCTTGGCTTGAGATACAGCCAGTTTTCGAAGTCGTGTCTGAATTCAAAAGTGAAGTCTTCGTAATTCAGGTCTTTCTTTTTGGCCTTTCCGTATTCCTTCAAGTGCGTGAATACTGTTTTGTAGATTTTCCAGGTACCGCGTTTTGCATTCACCTTGCCAGACCGCTCTTCAATAAACTGGTCTACAAAATCTGTGAACACGGGTATCCCTTCTTCATCCGGAACAACCTTTCCAGTCTTGATATTTAGTTGCTTCTTAAAAGTGTCAATATCCAACTGTCCGAAATTGTATTCTTCGAATATGTCTTTGATGTGTTCTTCCAGCTCATTCAATCGGCTATTCAAAACAGAATACTCTGAATGCTTTTTAGTGTACTTCGCCCGTTGCTTTTCTTTATCCCAATAAGGCGACAATACCTTTTCCCCAGTAGAATATTTTAAACGTTTCCCATTGTAATGGAAGTAGGCATAGATCAACGTTTCTTTAGTTTTATCAGCCTTGTCTTTTAGGTTGAATCTGACGGCGGGAATCTTAGGTTGTCGGGGCATGAGCGGGTTGTTTTGAGGATTATCAGTACAACCCAAAAGTAGGTATTATTTTTAATAGGGGTAGGGATAGGGGTAGGATTTTTTAATAGATACTGGCAATTAATGGCATTGTTTAATAGCGTTAAAATGTAATATGCTCATTATCAGCTGTTTAAAGTATTAGCAAAAATTATACATTATTAAGGTTCGAATCCTGCTACCCCGACTTAATAATCAACGAGTTATGAATTAATTTTCATGGCTCGTTTTTTATTTGCACGCAATTTACATGCGTTTTTTGATAGTATTATTGGGTAATTCATATGGATGGAAAAAACTAATTCCATCAGAGCTCCATAATTTATATTGGCTTATAATTCCATTTTTGAATAAATTGCTCTATACTACTGTGAATTTCAAATTGCCCTTCCAGCTTTTCATCAATTCAGGGAAACTAATCCCCGTTTTTTATTTTGGTCCATCTGATCAGTATATCTCCATATTTTCTAAGAATAACTTCACTCCCATAATTTCCAAGAAAATTAGCGCTTAATACTTTGTTCGACTTTAGTGAAAGCCCAAACAATGGCTACTAAATACTTAGTCCAAAATACTGATCTTCTCCAATTTCATAAATTGCCCAAAGGCATCTTCTAGCAATAGAAAATAAATTCCTTTTTGCAAAAACGAAGTATTTATTTGATGTTGACGATTTGCTGTAGGAGACTGAAAAATTTGTTTCCCATTTATATCCATGAATACGACTTTTGTAGCATTAGGAGAATCTATATTTAAAAAACCATTCGGCGGATTAGGAAATATCAGTAAATCCTCAAAATCTATTTGAATAGTTGAAGTTGCTAGCTCTTCTTTAGTACCACCAAAATCTACCTGTACTAATCGATAGTAGTAGTCACCACCCTGCTCTACCTCATCCGTTATTTCATAGAATTGACTAATCAATCCGTTTCCATTAGAAGCGACGGTACTAATATCTTCCCAAACAATACCATCAGTAGATCTTTTTATTAAATAAAAATCATTATTAATTTCAGAGGAAGATTCCCAATTTAAGGACACTTGATAGTTGCCCAAGTATGTTGTTGTAAAACTTACTAATTCTACAGGCAAGGAAGTACTTCCTATAATAATATCCCTGGTAGATAATCCATTTTTAACGGCATGATAAGTCCCAAAGTCATCAAAGGTCAGCTCTGGAAAAGAATAAACAAAGCTATTTCCAATTGAATCTGTCCCATCTTTATACCAGATCAATCCACCGCCAGCAGCAGGTAAGTTGTCTGGCCACAAATTCACCTCAGAATGGATAGGGGAAGCACTTGTCAAACAAATATGTTGAGTAGATATTTCACCAATCATTTCAACTGACTCTACCTCTATCTGGCCTGTATTATCCAAGTCTCCTTGGAGTAGAATTTTCTCAGGGATGTCAAATAGTCCACAGTTGGTTAAATTTCCTTCAATCTCAAATTCGTATGGACTTGTTCCTTCTTCATGAAAAATGGTTCCGGCGTTTTTCAAATTCCCTCTGACGTTAAATTTGTTGTCACCTGCCGAATAGGTGGAGACTAATGATAAGGAATCTTGCACGTATAGATTTCCTACTATTTCAACATCTTTCCATAGACAGACCTCTCCCTGCAAAATCATAGAGAGTCCAGAGGGTGGATAAAAGTGACCGTGACTATAATTTATTGAATTTATACCTTTTAGGATTATTGCATTGGTATAATGCCCAAAATGTAGTCTGCCATTATCTCTAAAGGTTACGCTATACTCAGCCAGATTTAGAGTGTCTCCATCTAGGTGAAACAATTCTTTAAGTACTAGTGAACCACTTAGCTTTAGATTATCAACACCATTGGAGCTGTAGATAGGATCACTATAATTACCTTCTATTAATTGTAGTTGATCTCCAAGCAGGTCTATGTTTGTTACATTGATGTAATTGTTGTTTTCTACATCTCCTTTTAATTCTAGTCGTTTGCCAGATAGATGTATTGTTCCTTCATTTGTTAATTTACCACTAACCTCTAAGA
>CAYTVR010000109.1:18985-22318 GCA_964441245.1 uncultured Saprospiraceae bacterium
TGTTTTGTAAATCTCCTAAAGCATTAAACTTACCATCTCCTGCTTGTGAATTACCCGCAATTATTGTCAGAGTATCTTCCACTACCAGATCTCCATGCACCTCTACATCCTGCCACAGCCAGACTTCTCCTCTCAGTGTAAGCGTACTTCCTGCAATTGGATAAAAATAACCATCACAACTACCAGTCATTTCAATTCCCTCCACATAGACTACATTTTCATAGTGCCCACCTATCAACCTACCCGCTCCTCTTAGCGTTATCGCATTATTGGAAACGTTTAGTATATCTCCATTTAAATTAAAGTAACCTCTTAACTCCGTTGGCGAAATCAGTTTTAATTGATCAAAAGTATTGTTACTTATTAAAGAGCCATTGAAATTTCCAGAAATGGTTTGGAGAGTGCTTCCGTCAAATTCGATAGCACCTGACCATATTCCATTATTTGCAACATTTCCTTCCACCTTCACATTGCAGACAAAAGTCCCCGTATTAGTAGCTGAACCTAATATATCAAAATCAAAATTATCATTTAATACGCTGCTGTTATTTAAATTACCATTTACAATTATGGTTCTTGATACAGTGCTGGTATTGGTTAGCAAACCTGATCCAGTTACTGTCAAATCAACAACAGACAAGTTGTAAGAAAAAGTAACCTCTCCTGTCACCACCACGTTATCACTTGATCCTGGAATTACATGACCAAGCCAAGTAAGAGTGTCTCCCCATGATCCACCATCAGGGTGCGAAGTAATTGTGCTTGCCTTAATATCGCTGCCGCAAAAAAAATAAATAAAAACAATGAAAAAAATAGGACTTAGGTTTTTCATATCTCAATAATTTAAATTTAGAAATAAAAGAACTGCCACCAAAATAGCAGCAGTCTGTCATCAAAATGAATTTAAACCCAAAGGGAAATTAAATCATTGTTGAATGAGAATTTTCCGATTTTCTCATTAGTAAATTTCGTAATGTTTTTATTAAAAATGACAGAACAATTTACATTGCTACCCCTTTTTTTTACTATTTTTATAAACAGAATTACGGTATAAATCACTCATAATCAATATGACAATAATAATTACATGAAAAACAATACCCCCAGCAACCCTCAAAAAATAATTGAACTTTTCACTTCCCTTTCCACCAAAGAAGTAAAAAAGCTAGCACAATTTCTTCAATCTCCCTACTTTACCCGATCAAGACAAATCATAAAAATCTTTCAATACTTAAAGAAACACCATCATACTCTCCCACCCAAATCAATAGAATTAAGGAAGGTTCATAACAGTATATTTTCAAAAGAAACCTTTAATGCAAAAAGAATTCGCGATCTCTTATCTGACCTTTCTATCTTGATCGAACAATTCCTGATTCTTCAAAAAATACAGGGCGATAAAATTCGAACCAGTCAATTAAAAATGGAAGTGTTTGAAGAACGTAGTTTATATAATCTATTTGAAAAAGAAGGGAGGGAACTGAACAACAAATTGGAAAACAGAAAGACAAAAGATGCTACTTTTCATTTGGATTTGATGAGGTTAAACGAACAGCAATATTTACATCCAGAAACCGAACCTCTTCATGTTGGGCAAACCAACATTACCAACATAATGAAAAACCTGGATAGCTTTTATATACTATCAAAAATGCGATATGCTTGCGAATTGATCAGCAGAAGTAAAACCTTGCAAGAGGATCATGATAATGTTTTATTGTTGGATGAAGTTCGAAAATTGGCTGTAAATTATAATAAAGGAGAAAACAAACTCATTGAGATCTATCGAATGCTAATAGACTTGTTGTTGAACGAAAGTTATGATTTATTCAAGATATTAAAGCAGTATTTTTATAAAGCCTTAGACTTGATCAACGAAGTTGAAAAAAGAGCGATATTTCAATATCTGGTAAATCACTCAACCCGTCAAATTAACATAGGAAAAGAACAGTACAAACTAGAACTCTTTAACTTATACAAAACTGGCTTACCTCTTGGTTTTTGTTTCTTGAATAATAAAATTTCACACATCACCTTCGTCAACATTGTAGTAACTTCATCAGGAGTGCACAAATTTAAATGGACCAAAGACTTCATGGAACAGTATCAAACTAACCTTAACGAACGTATTCGAGACAATACCATTAACTTTGCCAAAGCTATGATTTTATTTAACAAAGGAAGATATTTTGATATCTTGAGTTTATTGGATGAGGTAGAACCTATAACAGATTGGTACAAACTCTGGATTCGTTCACTTAAATTGAGGACACTTTATGAGATTGCCCTTTCTAATATGACCTACTCATCTGTTTTGGAGAATTTCCTTCAATCTTTCGAAAAATATATCAGAAAAAACAATACTTTTTCGGAGGCTAGTAACAGACCATACCTTAACTACATTTCTATTGTTAAAAAACTAAAAAAACAGGAACATCGAATAACGGATAAGATAAAGGCCAAACTTATTAAAGAGGTAATTGAGAAAGATCAACTCATAGCCAGAGCTTGGTTATTAGAAAAAATAAAAAAATTATAAAAGCTGCCATAAAAAAGTTTACATCCTCTTCTATGGCAGCTGGCTCACCTAGAAATCGACAATGTCTTCAATAATAATAGAGGTGCTATCCCCTCCTTTTACTTTAGCTTTTTGCTGTTTTTTAAGTTGAAACTGTTTCAGTTCATCCAAATTCTTCTTTCTATTCTTTTTCATAACACAAATGATTTGTATGCATTACACAATGATAAAGGCTCATTGAATAAGCAGCGTTAGGAGATAAATATGAACACAGAAAATCTGTGTCATTTCTATTTCCCTTTGTGTTAATCCCGGGCTAACAAAAGGGGTATACAGCAATTGGTTAACAGTGCATTACCAGGAAATTGATTAATGAACACCGGCTGTATTTAAATAATATTAGCAAGGTAAGGGCGAGGAGTATTAGAAAAAAAATACTTTTGTAAGAGTGGAATTTCTTTTTGTGAAAGGGTTGTTTTATTAAGTGAGTTCTCTGAGGCTTTTAACTGGTCTTAATAATTGGCCAATATTTTTCTATTTCAACCAAATACTTATCACTAAATGGTATTGACTTATTAGCTATTACTAATTGGCGGCCTTTAATCATTTCTACTTTAAGGCGGTTAATTATAAACGACCTGCTTACACGAAGAAGGTTTGGATGGGAAAATTGTTCATTGAATTTCTTTAAGGTCATGGACAAGTTATATGACTTTTCATCGGCAATAGCAATATGAATGTAGCTACCATCTGCCTCAATCTGTCCCCTTCCCAATAAGCGCACCCATTCTTTAGTAGAAAGTTAGGATAAAAAT
>CAYTVR010000110.1:0-22218 GCA_964441245.1 uncultured Saprospiraceae bacterium
TGATTACTCCGGATTGCTTCTTTACCTCCTTTAAGCAGAATCTTATTCCCAGATTTTAAGGCAATAGCCGTTGCTTCAACGGTAACATCTGGTCTTGATTCATAAATAATCATAATGGTTCCAAAAGGAACAGTTTTGTTCGATATGTTTAGACCATTTTCATGCTCAAATGAATATAGCGTCTTGTTTAAGGGAGATGCTTTGCTGATTACCTTTTGTAAAGAATCTATCATCCCATCTACCTTTTTATCGTCTATAAACAGTCTATCAAATAAGGACTTATCGTTTTGGTTGCAATTTTCAACATCAATTGCGTTTACCTCTAATAGTTTTTTTCTGTTTAAGTCAATTTGATTGACCATCTCTTCCAATACGGCATTAATTTTATTTTTCATTTTTCATTTTTTCTAAGAATCCATACATGCATCTGGCGAAACATGAATAGGTGAGCTATTGGATGTTAAAATTACGTTTTTTCTAATTATCTATTCTCTAATTTGAAAACTATAAAATTTATTTTAGTCAGTGCTGTGATTTTACGTAAAATTATATACATTGTTTTATTAGAATGAGTTTCATTTAGCCTAAAACTTAATATCTGGAGCATAATATCAGAATCAAATTAATTTATAAGATAGGTAGTCTTAGCTTCAATGATAGTTTTTCTTAAATCGTAAATTATTGAAAATAAGTAGGATAATTAATCAAAAAAATGAAGAGATACTTTTTAAAAAAAAGAAGAATTTACAATTTGTTATTGTCCTTTAAATATGCTTACCTTTATCTTCATAATATGTTGGCCCAATATTAAGTTTTTTATTATTCCCGTCAAACCTAGACCCCTTTAAGAATAATCAACACTGGTATTTTAAACTCAAGTATTTACAAGGTTTAAAAATTAAATTTATTAATTTAGTTTAGAGAGCCATGTTAATGTTTGGACTCAAATATCATTCAATTAGAATTGACTATTTACGATTGATTAACAATAATTTTACATGTCAGCCAATATTCTTAATACCAAAAGCTTTAATCCTGTTCGAAACATCAAACCCGTCTTACTTTATAATTCTTTTTATTTTTTTAAACAAAACAAATTATGACTCTAGACAAATACTTTAAACAAAAATGGATCAGCCTAATACTATTCTTGATGATTGGTATATCTGTGAAAGGACAGACATTTTTTCAAACTTATCCTACGGAGCAGAATAATACACCCTATAAAATATTTGAAACGAGTTCTGGTTACGATGTCTTACTAAGAGAAGGAAACCCATTGAATTCTGATTGGATCATTTTAGACCTGGATGAAAATGGAAATCAAGTTGGACAACTAGAGACCAATTTTCCACAAACTTCATTTGCTTCTAAGCCATTAAGTGATGGCACTTTTTTATATAGTGATGCAATTGATGGACCATTAGATGAGGTGACTTATTCCCAATACGATCGATCAGGTACACTACTTAAATCCTTTACAATTGATTTGCCAACGGGTATTGTAAAAAACGAAAGTGGTAGTTTTACTGAACTCAATGATGGAACTTTATTTATCATCAATCTTTATACAATTGAACCATACAATGGATCCTCCACGGATAAAAACATCATTTTTACTCATTATGATTTGGTCAATAATGTAGTTATTTCGCAAGAGGAAATAGTTAGAAATACTTTAAGTTTTAGCATTGGTGCTAGTGCTATTGCAGCTAGTGATGGAAACGTTTTTGTCTTGTATTTTGATTCTGACCCTGTACAACGACGAACGCTTTGTAAATACCAAACCGATGGGACAAGCCTTTGGTGCCAACAAGTTTCTACTTTAGAGCGACCAGTATTTTTTCTTACAGCGACACCTGATGGAGGTATCTGGTATGAATTACCTGCTTTTGAAATCGCCACACGATTAGATGCCAATGGTAATGTACAGACTCCTGACATCAAAAATGCCTTACAAAATAGTGTTCAAGCATCCATTGATTTTCGAGGTGTTGTGGCAACTGATGAAGGTTATATGATTCTGTCAAGAGCATGTCCTATTAGTGGAGGTTGTTTTTTGATGTCTGCTAAAGTTGGTTTAGACGGAAGTATTATTCAAACGAATTTCTTTGATCTTACCAATAGTCAGATTTTGGACAACATCAATGGAATTGCCCTTTCTGATGGTGGCTATATTTTTTCAGGTACGGTAGGCCAAGTTCCGAATAAGGCACCTGCGGTTATACGTTTAAACGAAAATGGAGAATTATTGAATACAGATTTACCCACGGATCTGACTTTATCCATTAGTGGATTTACTTCAAACCCAGATATTTATACTTCCCATTCTGTTACCATTAAAGTACAAAATCAAAGTGCCATTGATGCTACAGATGTGGTCGTCAATATTCCTATTGCTGATGGCGAAGTATTTTCCGGAGGCAATCAGTATGATGCAACACAAGGGGAATATACCTTTGGTAGTGTGGTCAAAGATTGGTTTGTTGGAACTTTGCCAAGTGGAGTTACGGCTGAAATTACATTGAATTATTTTAAAATATCAGACGTTCCTTTTTTCCAATATGCGCAAGTTAAATCTCACAATGAAGCCGATTCTGATAGTACACCGGGGAATGGAGATGGAATCAATGAAAATGAAGATGATGAAGCTATTTTTGGAGCATTAGCAGTTGATTTGCTCGGTTCTACTTTTCAAACTAATGATGAATTTGCGATCTCGCAAGGAAGTGATTTTGAATTGCCATATTTCATTGTATCCTTAGAAGATGGATCACCCATTACAGATTTGTATACCAATCGTCTTTATCTCTCTACTGATAATGTATTAAGTGCCGATGATATAGCCATTGCCAATGATGGAGTCAATGTAGGAGAATTTACCCTTAACTTCAACACAACAATGCCCAATAATGTACCTGTCGGCTATTATTATTTAATCGTAGAGGTTGATGTGGATAATGATATTATTGAATCAGATGAAACAAACAATGTCTTTGTTATTGATTCAAGTCCAAGCTTAGTCGTGACTACCCCTAACAATGGTCTGCCGGATATTGTAGCTGGTTTTAATCCAGGTAATCAAGGAACTTATGATGCACCGATTAACGTATCAGGTGGTAATTACAGGATGTTTAATGCAGGTGAAAATTCTGATATACCATTTCTAGTCAAATACTATTTATCCACAGATCAAACGCTTAGTTCAAATGATATTTTTGTTGGAGATACTGAATTTGGTGCGACTTCTGTTATAGATGAAACACCTCAGTTTGTTGCTATTAATATGAGTGTTCCTTCTAACACGCCAAGTGGTTTATATTTTGTCATCACAGAAGTAGACGCCAATAACGCAATTGCTGAATCGAATGAAGAAAATAATATTAGTGCTTCCGCAAATGTGATTGGTATTAATGGAAATAATAATCCTTGTAATCCAGATTTAGAAGATCCAATTCTTTTGGATTGTCCAGATGATTTTATTGAAGTGATGACTTCAGGTACCAGTGCGATAGTCAATTGGATTCCTCCCACAGCAACTGATAATTGCGATGATCCTGTTTCTTTGACCAGTAGCGATAATCCTGGAGATAGCTTTGGCTTAGGAAATACGATAGTTACTTATACGGCAACTGACGATGCAGGAAATACGGCTGTTTGTTTTTTTACAATAGTGGTCATTCAAGATATGAATAACCCATGCGCCAATAATCTTTTGGACAATCCGGGATACGATAACGGTACGACCTACGAACAATGGTCGAGTGTTGGTCTTCCTTTTTCTGATATCAATATTTCCAATGATGCTTTTGATGGAAATCAAGCATTACAAATTACAGGTACACAGTCTGGTGGAATTTTACAAAACCTACCAGCGCAAGCAGGCGAAACATACAACGTAAAAGTTTGGATTAAAAAAGAAACGTTTTCAGCTTATCTACAAATTAAATTTTTGAGTGCCACTTGGCAGCCGATTTTTACACAAACTCGAAGTGTGGCTCCCAATGGAAGTTATGTTCTTCATGAACTCACAGAATTAGCACCAACGGGAACCGCTTATGTAGAAGTGTCTGTCTTAAAAAATGGTGGTACGAATGCTAACATTTTAGTAGACGGTTGGTGTTTGACAACAGACGATTCAACTAATGAATGCAACCCAGACACCGAGGCTCCTGAGTTACTTTATTGTCCAATTAATCAAACCATAACCACTCCTGGAACTTCTACTACTGTCGATTGGATTCCTCCATCTGCTAATGATAACTGTGATACTCAAATCACTCTTGCGAGTTCTAAAGACCCAGGAGATGTTTTTGGATTAGGAAATACAACTGTGTTTTATACTGCTTCGGACAATTTTAGTAACACTGCTAGTTGCTCATTTATCATAACGGTAATACAAGAAGGAGTGACTACTTGTTCTGATAATTTATTAGTTAATCCAAGTTTTGAAAATGGATTTGAAGGGTGGAATAACCGAGGTGGTGGTGAAATTACTTCAGATGCTTTTTCAGGGAATAGTGCCATGCGAGTTTGTAATGAAGGCGAAGCACGAGTGATTCAAAACCAACCTATTATTGGTGGCGAAGAATACGCACTTGAATTTACGGCTAAAAATGAATCTGGTGTTCCTAATTTTAACGCGGGTGCCATATCAATCAAATGGTTGACCTCTGGTTTTCAGCCCATTCCTCCTTTTGAATTTAATTCGGTTCCTTCTGAATGGCTAAGCATTAATAGAGTTTATACCGCTCCTGCAAATGCTGCTTATGCAGAAATTAATTTACAGAGTTCTTTTCAGTATTGTATTGTAGTGGATGATATCTGTTTGAGTCCTGTTGATGAACAAACAACTTGTCAGCTTTCTGCAAATTTTTCAAATGTATTGTGTGATGATAATGGTACACCTGAGGATGATGCTGATGATACCTTTACTGTTGAGGTAATAGTCAATGAAACGAATTGTGGTGGTGGAACTTGGGGAACGGTTATAGATGGAAATTTATTCACCTTCAATTATGGTTCTTTCGAAACGCTTGGATCTTTTGATATTGTAGATGGCGATCGGAGCTTCACTTTTTTTGATTCAGGCGAAACAGATTTTCAGACCAATATTGATGTTGCTGCTCCAAGTACTTGTTCCAATGGAGGAGGGATTGGTACACCCATCGCTTGTGATTTGAGCTATGAATTAATTGGGGATGAATTGATTTTTTCTGGTGATGGATTGAATGCAGCACATGTTATTGCTAAACTATTTAGTCCTAGTTGGAGTACGATATTTGAATGTACCGACAATTGTGGTGATCCGATTGTAGTTTCCGGATTAAGTACTGGTGTTCATTATTTTTCAGTCAATCTTTATAATGATAGTTGGCAACAAACCTGTCAGGCCTTGATTGATATTCCAATAAATATTTTAGAACGACAGAGTACGGAATCAAATGCAATCCTACTTGATCAACATCGAGGCATTGTCTTGCATCAGGTATTTCCAATACCAGCGAGTAGTGAGGTCAATATTAAAATTTCTGCTAAAGAAAGTACCGAAGTTTTTGCGCAACTTTTTGACGGGCAAGGTCGAGCCTTAAACATTAAATCATTACAACTAGAAGAAGGAACAAATAGATTCAAATGGGACATTAGTGAATTGCCTTCTGGTTTTTATCAAATCTTGTTTAATACTGGAAATCGGCATGCTCCCATTCGGTTTATCAAACAAAGACTATAGTTATAGTTTTTCATGATGGAAGGCGACGTGGGTGAATTCGTCGCCTTCCATTTTTATAAAACATCGAGTAAACTTTGGAGCTGAATTTTAAAATTTAGGTTCTTTAAGCTTTTCAATTATTTGTTTCGACATAGCCACCTTTTTAAAATCTTAGAAAACTTTCATTAATTTATTTCACTTCTTTTTACAAATGTTTTACCATAGTTTGTAATTTGCATTTTATGTATACAGAAATTAACGATTATATGGGAGAAACGATCAGTTTATTACTATTCTTAAAAAATGAAATTTAATTTAAAGACTAAAGTAGCAATCATTACTGGAGGGGGACGTGGTATTGGAAAAGCGATGTCAATTACTTTTGCTGAAATGGGGGCGATTGTTCATATTCTGGAAAAGGATATAAAGGCAGGAAAAGAAACAGTCGCCGAAATTAAAGCAATTCAAGGTCTTGCTTTTTGTCACGAATGTGATGTCAGTAATCAAAATCAAGTGGCCACTATTGTCTCTTCCATTGTTGCAACCGAAAATAAGATCGATATTTTAATTAATAATGCGGGCATTGGTTTTGTTGGGAATATTGAAAATACAACAGAGGAAGATTTAGATAGATTATATAATGTTAATGTTAAGGGCATTTATAATTGTATTAAATCAGCCATTCCTTTTTTTAAGGAAAAAAATAAGGGCGTAATTATCAATATGGCATCCATCGCATCTTCGGTTGGACTATCTGATAGATTTGCTTATTCCATGACGAAAGGAGCTGTTTTGACAATGACCTATTCTGTAGCTAAAGATTATTTGGCGCATAATATTCGATGTAACTGTATCTCTCCAGCTAGAGTTCATACCGCTTTTGTAGATGATTTTATCGCTAAAAATTATCCTGGAAAAGAGCAAGAAATGTTTGAAAATCTTTCTAAAACTCAACCTATAGGAAGAATGGGGAATCCTCAAGAAGTGGCTAATTTAGCGCTTTATTTATGTTCAGACGAGGCAGCTTTTATTACCGGGACAGATTTTCCCATTGATGGAGGATTTATAAAATTGAATGGGTGAAAATAATATAGTGTTTAGGTATTGATGTGTTCAGGTAGAAATAAAGCGTTTTGTAAAACGAATTTTTTAGATTAAGATAGCTTACTTATGTTTATACAAACATAAAGAAATATAAAAAACAATTATGAAATTAATAAGATTTGGTGATGTAAACCAAGAAAAAACCGGCCTTGAATTAATTGATGGAAGTCGAATTGATGTGACTGCTTTTGGTGAAGATTATGATGAAAAATTCTTTGCCAGTAATGGGATCGAACGATTGGAAAAATGGCTTGAAAAAAACAAAGAAACTTGTCCCATTGTTTTTAAAGAAGTACGTCTTGGACCACCAATTGTTAGACCATCAAAAATTGTTTGTGTTGGTTTAAATTATGCGAAACATGCAGCTGAAAGTGGGATGGATGTGCCTAGTGAGCCTGTTTTATTTTTTAAAGCCACCTCTTCTATTATTGGTCCTAATGACCCGGTTATGTTACCAAAAGGTAGCGAAAAATCAGATTGGGAAGTTGAATTAGCGGTGGTGATTGGTAAAAAAACATCCTATGTTTCTAAAGCAGAGGCGATGGATTATGTGGTGGGGTATATGCTCCATAATGATGTGAGTGAAAGAGCGTTTCAATTGGAAATGGAGGGACAATGGGTTAAGGGAAAGAGTTGTGATACCTTTGCACCAATTGGACCTTATTTGGTGACCAAATCAGAAATTGCAGATCCACATAATTTAGACCTTTGGTTGAATGTTAATGGAGAACAATTACAGCATAGCAATACGTCTGATTTTGTTTTTGATATTCCTCATCTTGTCAGTTATATCAGTCAGTTTATGACCTTATTACCAGGAGATATTATTTCGACGGGTACTCCATTTGGCGTAGGTCTAGGATTTAATCCTCCTAAATATCTGAAGGTAGGCGATGTCATGGAATTAGGTATTGAAGGCTTAGGTGTTTCTAGGCAAGAGGTGATTCCTTTTCAAAAAAATGTTTCATAGTAATATGCGATGCCATCAACATTTCACCTAATTAGTGATTTTATTTTTACTAAAATAAAGGTTCGTAAACCATACCACAATCTATCGACTCCGTAATATTTCAGGGTTGATCAATTGTAAATTTGCTTATTGAAAAAAATCATTTATAACCCAACATCCAACTAAAGAACGATTCTAAATCGCCTTACACTCAAACAATGCTAAGCCTCGCTAACGAATAAACTCTTTCACTCAAAATCCTTATCTATAAATTCTTTTTTTTGCTTATTTTTTAATCATAATAGCTTCACTAATTTAATCTTGGTTTTTATTTTTCACCAAAATATTGATGACTAAGGTTTTCTTTTTGTTCTAAATCAATATGAATCACTTGGTTTAAGTCAAATAGCAAAATGGGTAGATGGAATTATTGATGAAAGATATTCGTTCAAATGAATGTGCCCATTACATGATCTAACTTTTGAGATTATAATTTAGCAATAAATAAATATATCTTTGGATTAAGAATGGGAATCAGCAGATATTCTGTATTTTGTAAAAAAACAATTATCATATAGTGATACGAAATAAGCATATTATTTTTCCTAAGCAATCTTTTTTTCTAACAGTACTGTTCCTATTTCTTTTTTTTAATCTTTCCAGCCAACGACTCAATGTTTTTTTTCAAAATTACCAAGTAGAAGACGGCCTTCCCAGTAATATTGTATATGCAATAGAAACCGACACTTTTGGCTTTCTTTGGATTGCTACGGATTCTGGATTATGTCGATATGATGGCCAGCATTTTCGAACCTTTACTAAAAAGGAAGGACTTCCTGATATTGAAATTTTAGATCTTTTTTTAGATCAAAAAAATAGACTTTGGTGTAATTCTTTTAATGGTAGAGTATGCTATTTAGACAATGGAAAAGTAACACAAATTGAACTTGATAATCCTCCTCAAAATAATTCAGGAAATATTTGGCAAGGACAATTAAACTCATTTTGGCGTGCTATTGCAGAATCAGCTGATGGCACTATTCGGATGTCTAATGGTATCCAGTCTATTTCAATAGCTAGTGATTCTGTAAAACTTCATCAACTAAATAAACCAAGAACTTTAGGTCCAGATGGATATGTGGGCTTGGATACTTTAAATAAGCTGAAGAAGTACAATTATTCCGGTGATTTACTTTTGGACTATGGATTAGAATTTCAATATCAAGGTGCAAGTATTTCGGGGCATTTTACTTTTCTATGGAACGAAGAAGAATTAAGATGTATAAATAATTTAGATAATAATCAAACAATAATTTCGCTAAAGAAAAATGGGATTAACTCCAGCTTACTTCGTGTAAAATATATGGATGAAAGTTTTTGGATTCCTACTGCAACCGACGGTTTGTTTCAAATTAAAATATTAGGTCAAGATACTATTAAGTATCAATACTTGAAAGGGCAATCTATAACGGGGCTGATCAAAGATAATTCAGGCAATTTTTGGATTTCTACATTTAGCAACGGAATCTACAAGTTGAATCAAAGTAATAGTCGACTTTATAATAAATTAAATGGCTTAAAGCACGATCATATTACCACTTTTAGCACTTACCAGGATCAACTATTTCTCGGTGATGCTTTTACAAATTTATACCGTATTTATAAAGATGAAATAAATACCTACAACCTAGATCAAAACAGCAATGGTCATGATAGAATTATTTCCATCAAAAAAGGATATGAAGATCAGCTTTATATATTTAGTGATCGTTATTTATCGACCTACAACTTAAATTCTGGGCAAATCAAAAAGATAAGAAGAGATTATACTTATAAAGGAGCGTTAAAATATAATCAAGATACCCTCATTTCTCTTCACAGTAGAGGGATTAATATTCTGGATAATAGAGGTCTAAGTATTTTGGACACGATTGACCTTTCAAGACCTTCCTGTGCAAGTACTGATGGAAAACGATTATGGATTGGTAGTGCGAATGGACTCTACTTTGCTAACAAAACAGATCTTTTAAATTTACATTTTTTTGAAGCCATTCAAAGAGATCGAATTAGTGATTTGAATACATTGGGAGAAAATACTTGTGTATGTACCGCCAATGATGGACTTTATTTTATGCAAAATGATACGATACTTCATTTATCTCAAAAAAATGGACTGGTAAGTGATCATTGTAATTCGGTGATTATGGAAAACGCTAAAACGATTTGGTACGCAACGAATAGTGGAGTCAACAAAATATCTTTTTCTGGTTCGACCATTAATGAAATTGAATTGTTAGATGTGAATTCAGGATTGATTAGTAATCAAGTCAAGAAAATCGAAATTCATAAAAATGATCTGATTCTGGCCACTTCCAATGGCCTACAAATTATTAATAATTATCAACAAAGAAATTTATCGAACTCTATTGCCTATATCGATAAAATTCAAGTGAATAATAAAAGTATTCCAGTTCAAAATGGAGACACCATATATCTTAAAAGGGAGGAGAATAATTTGACTTTTTTATATTCAGCCATAGACTTTTTTTCGAGTCCCTTATACGAAATACAGCTAGAAGGATTTGATCCTAAAAGTCTACTCAATAAAAATAGGAATCAAAGTTATTATAATCTTCCACCGGGTCATTTTACCTTTAAATTGAGAGCATTCAATCCATCAAAAGAAGATCTTAAAACTTCAAAAATTCATATCCGAATAGAACCTCATTTTTGGGAAACAGGCTTATTTAAGTTATTGTTTTTTTCGTTTATGGCCATTAGCTTGTTGTTATTGATTTATATTTATTGGTCAAATAGAAAAAAACGTTTACAATTGTTTCAATTAAAAACAGAAGCAGAGTTAAAAGCGCTTAGGGCACAAATAAATCCTCATTTTATGTTCAATGCTTTAAATTCAATACAAGATGTCATACTTGATGGTAGTACGGAAAAAGCCAATTATTATATTTCTCGATTTTCGAAATTAATGAGAATGATTTTGGAGCAATCCAAAACGCCATATATAACTCTTGATGAAGAAGTTAAAATGTTGGAACTCTATTTGTCATTAGAGCAATTAAGATTTGACACACAATTTACTGCAGAAATTATTGGCGATAGTCATCTGAGTAGGTATAATACCATACTACCAAGTGCTGTTTTACAACCACTTGTGGAGAATGCTATTTGGCATGGCTTACTTCAAAAAAAGAGTGATGCAATCTTAAAAATAGAATTTTCAGAAGTAGGTGAATTCATTCATTGTGCTATCGATGATAATGGTTTAGGTTTTGTCCATGCTCAGAAGAAAAACACGATTCATAATTCAAGTAGTTTAATCAATTTGAAGGAAAGGATTGCTCTTATAAATTTGAACTTGAAAGAGAAAATAACTTTTAGTATTGATCAATCAAAAATGGGAACTATTGAATATCCAGGGACCAGGATTATCATTAAGATTCCTAAAGCTATTAATGAATTAATTTAAAAAATCCTTCTTAGACAAATCCTGTGATAATCATAAAATGAGATAAAAAAGCGACCGAAGGAAGCGTTGAATTTCATTTTTGAATGTCTATAAACGTACATGGGGACGTACAGAATTTGTCCAAGAACCAAAAAAATAAAAATAAACTTATGTCCTATACGCCTAAAGCCATCATTGTTGATGACGAAAAAAGAAGCCGAAGTGCCTTGAAAAAACAATTGGCACTGACGGATTATAATATTGAAATCGTAGGTGCCGCATCGAATGTGAAAGAGGGATTAGAATTGATTGAAAAGTATCATCCTGATGTCGTTTTTTTAGATATTATGATGCCTGGAGAATCAGGTTTTGATTTGCTTGAAAAAGTGGAACAAGTAGATTTTCAAATTATTTTTACCACTGCATTTAATGAATATGCTTTAGCTGCTTTAAAATGTGGTGCACTGGATTATCTTTTAAAACCAATCAATATTGAAGATTTAAATATCACACTACAGAAGATACTAGATACCATAAGAAAAAATGATTCCAGTCAGCATATAGATGACTTGATAGAATGGATGAAGTTTAATAATAATAATAGTGGAAAAATACCAGTGGCTGATTTGCATGGAATAAAATTCGTAGATGCCAATACCATAATACGATGTTCTGCGGATAATAATTATACCAGAATTCATCTGGATGATGGCAGACAATTAATCGCCTCAAAAACTTTAAAGGATTATGAAACGATATTATCAAAATATGGATTTTTTCGATGTCATCGATCCCATTTAATAAACCTTAAGCATATAGATTCTTACCGAAAAGGAAAAACAGGAATAATCGTCATGACTGATAAGGTAGAGGTGGAACTCGCTCAAACCAAAAGAAATGACTTCTATAAATTATTTTCTTAAAGACCTGATTGCTATTATTAGTCTTCTTTACATTCATAATAGCTTTGGCCAACCAGATAAAAAAACAGTATTTGTCAAAGAAGATTAGATAATCTCCCTCAAGGATTATAGTCTTTAAATAAGGCTTTACTGAATTCACTCATATTCTATTGTGAAATCCGATCAGCAAAAGTAACTTAGTGTTATCAGAAGTTTAGTGTAACACTTCTTTTGCAAACCTGTCCAAGTCTATTAACTAAAACTAATTCATTTCTTAATTATGTATTTATATAACAGTATATGCACATAAATTATTTTGGGGTATGAATATGCTAAAGTCATTAAGAGAACAAGCGGGCTATACACAGAAGAAATTAGCGGCAACTACAGGTTTATCCCTTCGAACTATTCAACGATTCGAATCTTGTAATAAAGTTCCAAAAGGTAATACGCTTTTAGTCCTTTCATATGCTTTTGAGATATCGCCAAAGGAATTACAATCAAAAATAAAGGCAAAGTCAAAGTCAAAGACCAAAACGTCAAATAAATTTTTAATCAAACTGATAGGAATACTTAAAACTAGTTAGTATTCCTCCTATTTATTCATCATTAAAAAATTCAAACATGAAAAAAGTAAAAAAGCAATCGATTAAAAAAATGAAAAGCCAAGTCACTAAGAAAAATCAGATCCTTGATAATCAACTTAAAATAGTCAAAGGCGGATTTATTGGAGGCGCTGATGGCGAAATGTAAAAATTAAAACGGTTTGGTGAATATTTTTATCAAACCGTTTTTTTAAAAGGAGTGAAACTTCAATCATATTATTTTTCTCACGTATGCCTTACTTAAAAAGTAAAAAAACTATGATAGAAAGGATTTATTTTACATTAATAATCTTACTCCTTATTACGCTTCAATTATATGGTCAAACCAATGAAGGAACTAAATATAAAATACCTAAAGGTCAATTTCTATACACCATTGAATCAAAAGGGAATGAAAATCTAAAGCCATATAAAAAAAGATACAACCAGATTTATAATGGATCAAAAACAGAAATTATCGAAATAGGCGATTATGTAGTTGAGGAAAAATACATAAATAATATACTAATGTATGATACCTTGAATTATCTAATAACTACATTAAAAATAGTAAAGAAAGATACCATTCAAACGGAAAGAATATTGGAGTTAAGGAAAAAATCAAGGTATGATATAGAAGCTAAATTGAAGTTTACAAGTGACAAAGTATATGTTTATCAAATTGTTGCAAATAAAGAAAAATGGAAATTTCCAAAAACTAAAGAGTACGTTCATCCTTCAGATCAAGCGCTCTATGTTAAGATTGGAGAAGGAGATAGTTTCAAATATGATAAAATAGGTTTATCTCTACAATTAGCAAGTGCACCTATAAAAATGAGGTTGAATTCAAAATTAGATAGTCTTTCCGCAGGTGAATTCAAAATGAATAATGTAGGATTTATATTAGGCTTAGGAACACGACACTATGAATACAAAAAGGGAAGATTGCGTAAAAGAGGGGTGTGGTTTGGTCCATATATTGGATTTTCGAATATAAAACTAAGCAATGAAAATACACTAGAGATTCTAGAAGAAGAAATTAATAGATTAGGGTTTGTATACGGATTAGGATTGACTCGAGAAATAGATAATTTTAATTTAGGTGCATTAATTGCAATAGAAAAAATAGCAAAAAGTGATAATTATCAATGGATATTCAATAAGAAAGTATTTTTTGGAATCACCATAGGATATACTTTAAATTGATATTACAGCGTACAATAATGCAAAGCTGTTAAACACTTTCATTTGTCGTCACCTATAAATTTGGTGATGGTTAGTCAGAAGTAATAATAAAAAATCATGGAAATTAAAAAAGTAAATTTAGCGGAAAAATTCAATACATTCTCAGAGCATTGGACTCCTAAAGTAGTAGGCGAACTAAATAGTCAGCATGTTAAAATCGCAAAATTTAAAGGCGAATAAGTAGATGCTCCTAAACCCTCCTACGGCAATAGTGCTGACTATTACAGAACATATAAAATATCAAAACGAATGAGAATTATCTTATTAATAACAATAATATTTATTTCCTTTTCTGATAGTTTTTCACAAAAAAAAATCGATAGTGAAAAGTTGTTAGAAGATTTTGACTTTGCTTTGCAAGAATTACGACTACAACATCAAGGGTTTTATAATTATGAAGATAAGAAAACGGTAGATGCCAAAGTTTCTAAACTGAGAGGCGAGCTTAGTGAGCCAATGACAAAACTTGAATTTTACCAATTAACTAGAAAGTTATTAGGTCTGATGAATGAAGGTCACGGATCGGTCGATTTGTCCAGATGGACGATGATCAAAATGGGATGGTCTAAATCCTTTTTTCCTCTTTCGGTAAGGTTTCTAAATAAGGAATTAATTATTGTGCAAAACTATGGTGAAAATATTGAGGGACTTTCTAACGGAGTAAAATTGCTGTCAATAAATGGTCATTCCGTAAATGAAATGATGGAGAGATTGCTGCCATTAATTCCAACAGACGGGTTCAATGAAACCTCGAGGAATGAATGGATTGGTGGCAGATATTTATCTTTGCTCTATAGGTTAGTATATGGAAAGTCGTCACTTTATGAGGTTGAAATTATTGGACCCAATGACAAGGAAAGTAAATTAATAAAGATACCTGCTATTCGATACACCAAATTCAAATCGAAAAACAAAAAATTTGAAACAAAGGATTTTAACTACAGAAGTTTTACCTATAAACAAGTCAATGATTCAATTGCTTATTTGAGTGTTCCAGATTTTGGAATGAGTAGTTGGGATTATCCGAAATTATATGAAAAAGTATTTAAGAAAATAATTGAATCGAAGATCAGACACCTTGTCTTGGACATCCAAAGCAACACCGGAGGAACAGAAGGGAATGAAAACTTACTTTACCATTATTTAGCCGAAGATAAAATTAGGAAATATAGAAAAGTTACCATGCTTCCAAAACCTTACTTACGAAATAGGAAGGATAAAGACTATATATTCGATAAGTGGAAGATGAAAAATAGTATAGCTGAAAGAGGAGAGTTCACTTGTTATAGTGATTACCTTTCTGATTTGGGATATTCGATGCCCAACAAAAATTATGTGTACAAAAACAAATTGTATGTTTTAATTAGCGGCCTCACATTTTCCGGAGGAGCAGAATTTGCAAGTATGATAAAGATGACAAAAAGAGGGGTTTTTATTGGTGAGGAAACTGGTGGAGCCTATGAAGGGAATGTAAGTGGTTACTCAAGGACGATCAAATTACCTAATACAAAAATCAAAATAGATATTCCAACTGTTCATTTTCAGATCGATGTACAACCTAAAATTAAAGGGAGAGGTATTATACCTGATTACGAAGTCCCAGAATCCTGGGAGGATTATCTAAATGAAGTTAATTCCAAATTAGAGTTTGTCAAAAAAATAATAATGGATTGAAAGTAAGTAGCCACTGTCCACAAACTAAGAACAGCTAGATTGATAGAAGGTGAATAGTTGAAAAAGGGGATTATTGAAAAACAGAATTTGAATTTTTTTGAAAAAATATTAAGAAGACGATAAGATTTCCTTCTTTATGCCACATAGTTTGGTTTCATTTGTTAATGGTTTTCTAAAGTTGAAAATCACGTTTAAGTAATGCTTCGAATGGAGTCTGAGTTTCTATTTCAAGATTCATTGGGATACATTATGCGATTTATGTTTTAAGTCAATTCCAGTTATTCTTTTAAAAATTTCACCAATCATTTTGCATGATTTTATTTTAGTCTTTGATTTGCTTACTACCAACGGTTAGTGCTTGTGCTATAGTAATTGCTGGTAGTCTACCCAATATTTAAAATTACCTTATTTCTTGTTACTTATATTATTTTTTGAAGCGATAAATTTTTCATTAAAAAATGAAGAAGGGTAGTGGGATTGATTTATAAATACTGTGGAAATATACACACTGTTCTGAGAACGTTTACTCTTTATTAAAATAATACAACAATCGTAATGAAAATGTCCATTCTCCAAAGGTAGATAGTGTCCCTTTACCCTTTAAAGCAACAGATTCACAAAAAAAAGAAGTTGCACCAAAATAGAGTGAATCTGTATGGAGGTAGTGGCTGACAAGTTGAAAATCATTTCTAATAACTTCGGAGAGGCGAAATCTTTTCTAAAATACCCCTCTTTACAAATTTCTGAAATTGCAGAAAAATTATGAAATCAAACTCCAAGTAATTTTTCTCGATTCTTTAAAAGCCAAACAGGAATTTCACCAAAACAATACATCAACCATTTATTTGATTGATATTGAATAGTTTTAGGTTTTTTTTGAATAATTATTAGGCATGGATTTTTTTTAGTTTTACATCGTAACAAGCAATAAGGTTTGGGTTTTACAATATTTAACCAAATATTCACTTGTAAAATGCTTTTTTAATCCATTATTTTTGATTGTTATGATTATATAAAATTTATAGAATTATTTCTTTATGATAACATACCTAAAACAAGGAATCACAGCTCAAGATAGAAATGACGCAGACGCAAAGGTTAAATCTATAGTAGAATCCATGCTAAAAGATGTAACTGAAAACGGAGATAAAGCTGTTCGAGCTTATTCAGAAAAATTTGATAAATGGTCCCCTGAAAATTTTAAATTATCAGATGAACAAATCAAAAACATCATCGCAGAACTCTCTCCACAAGTTATCTCAGATATCGAATTTGCACAAACTCAAATTCGAAATTTCGCAGAGGCCCAGAAAGCTTCACTGCATGATATTGAAGTAGAAACCCTTCCTGGTGTCTTTTTAGGGCATCGAAATATTCCGGTCAATTCCGTTGGTTGCTATATCCCAGGTGGTCGTTACCCGATGGTTGCATCCGCTCATATGAGTGTTTTGACAGCAAAAGTTGCGGGTGTAAAAAGAGTAATTGCTTGCACACCTCCCATCAATGGCGAAATTCCTGCAGCCACCGTTGCGGCAATGAGCATGGCAGGAGCGGACGATATCTACATTTTGGGTGGTGTTCAAGCCATTTCAATGATGGCTTTGGGCACAAAAACTGTGGACAAAGTGGACATGATCGTCGGCCCTGGAAATGCGTATGTAGCTGAAGCCAAACGTCAACTTTTTGGAAAAGTAGGAATTGACTTATTTGCTGGACCAACTGAAACACTTGTTATCGCGGACGATACCTCTGATGTAGAGATATGTGCGACGGACTTATTGGGTCAAGCAGAACATGGCCCAAATTCTCCTGCCGTTTTACTAACCTCAAGTAAGCACATTGCACAAAACATTGAAGCAGAAATACAAAAACAATTAATGGTTTTACCAACTGCAGATATTGCTTCGATTGCATGGAAAGATTATGGACAAATTATTTTGGTAGATACAGAAGATGAATTAATAATAGAGGCAGATCGCATTGCTTCCGAGCATGTACAAGTAATGACGGCTAACCCTCGACGGTTTTTAGAAAAGATGACTAACTATGGTGCATTATTTTTAGGAGAGAAAACCAATGTTGCTTACGGAGATAAGGTTATTGGAACCAATCATACGCTTCCGACAAGAGAAGCTTGTAAATATACAGGAGGTCTATGGGTTGGAAAATTTATCAAGACCTGTACCTATCAAGAAATCAGAACAGAAGAAGCAAGTAAATTAATTGGAGAATATTGTTCTCGGCTTTGTGCTTTAGAAAATTTTTCAGGGCATCAGAAACAAGCGGACATTAGAGTTGAAAGGTATTCAAAAGTAACTCCTTAAATGAAAGTGGTATTGGTGACTGGAGGAGCAGGTGGCATTGGGTCTGCGATATCAAGAAAGTTTGCAGCCCACGACTACGCTGTAATAGTCACCTATAACAGCAACAAGGAAAAGGCAAAACAATTGGTAAAGGAATTGGGCGGCGAAAGACATTCCTACTATCAGGCCTCTGTAAATGACAGTGCTAACTTGGAAAAATTAGCCCAACAGGTAACAGAGAAGTACGGAAAATTAGATGTACTTGTCAATAATGCTGGAATTACAACACCGGTTCCACATGAAGATCTAGAAGGGTTGACAGACGGATGGATAGACAAAATCATGCAGACAAATTTTCGAGGAAGTTTCGCCATGATTCGAGCATTTAAAAAACTTTTGCTCAAAGGAGCGAATCCAGAAACATCAAGTCTGGTTGTAAATATTTCTTCGGTAGCTGCAAAAACAGGCATCGGGAGTAATGTCGCTTACTGTGCATCCAAAGCAGCCATCGATTCCATGGGACGATCCTTGGGCAGAGCCTTAGCACCAGATATAAGAGTAGTATCTGTCAGTCCAGGATGGGTATTAGGGGAGTATGCAAAAAAAATGGATAAGACCTTTATACAACAACAAATGGATCTTACGCCTCAAGCGCGCTTAGCGACACCTGAAGATGTAGCAAAGGCGGTTTTTGCCTTGACTGATAGCTTAAGTTTCACTACCGGATCTATTATTCCAGTAGATGGTGGAAGACCGTTGAAATAAAAGAAAGAGTCAAATGAGATTTAAAAATAAAGTTTGTTTAGTGTGTGGGGCTGCTTCTGGAATTGGTCGAGCAACAGCTCAAGCATTTGCCGCTGAGGGAGCTAAAGTCGTTTTATCAGATATTTCTGATAGTGGTGCAGAGGTGGCAAAAAGTATAAAAGCCAATGGTGGCGAAGCAGTATATACAAAATGCGACATTTCAGATTGGGCTCAGATTCAAGGACTCTTAGAGTTTGCTTTAGCTTCTTATGGAAGACTAGATTGTGCTGTGAATTCTGCGGGAATATCTGGTGAATTTTCCCTGCCGACTCATGAGTATCCGCTAGATGGGTGGCATAAGCAATTGGCTATAAACTTGACAGGACCATGGTATTTCCTAAAAGCTACAACAACTCAAATGCTCAAAAATGGAGGCGGAGCTATTGTGTTAGTAGGTTCTGCTGCTGGGCTAAGAGGTCATAAGGATAATAGCCCATATGCGGCAGCTAAACACGGTGTCATAGGCATCACTAGAACGGCAGCTTTAGAATATGCAACTGATAATATTCGAGTGAATTGCACTTGTCCTACCGCTATAGAAACGCCTATGTTGATGCATGGACGTAGGAATTTGGCAGAAAACCCTGAGGCATTGGCGGCTGCACAAAACTATCAGGCCATGAAACGAATGGGAAAACCTGAAGAAGTCGCACAAGTAAATTTATGGCTGTGTTCTGATCAGGCTTCATTCATCACTGGTAGAGATCTACCTGTTGATGGTGGCGCATTGATAAAATAAAATACTAGTTAAAAATTGAACATTTGATGTATGATAAAATAAGGAGAATAGTAACTGGACATACGAGTGATGGAAAAGCGGTATTTACTGGTGATGAAGAATATCAACCAAAAATAATCTCAACAGGTGATGCTGAGTTCTCTTTAATATGGACCACTGCAACAGTTCCAGCAGATCTTAATGATACTACAGATGGCAGGATTAGAAAAGCAGGGACAACCTTATTTGGTGGTTCAGTTATTAGAGTAGTAGACATGTTACCTGGAGCTAAGTCTCCTTTCCATAGATCGAGTAGTATAGATTATGGTATAGTGATGAGTGGCGAGATAGAATTAGAACTAGATGATGGTGTAAAAAAAACTATAGGTTCAGGTTCAATAATTGTTCAGCAAGGTACCATTCATCTATGGCGCAACCCGAGTACTTCAGAAAAATGTCGGATCGTTTTCATCTTGACTGAAGCAAAACCTTTTTTAGTAAATGGACAGCCTTTAAAAGATAGAATGGATAAAATATAAAATTAATAAACTGTTTTATAAGGTTTTTTCATTGTATCTGCTAGTAAATTATTTTTTGAATCAAACTAAATTATTGGCAGATCTTGCTATCACTTTATTTCTGGGAATAGTAAAGATCTTGTGTGGAATTGAAAATTATAATACTAAAGTTTAAAAAATAGTTACTGTTCAAAAATATCTAAAACATAAATCTAAAATGGTACTTGAAATAGCCAATATTATAATAAAGCAAGGACAGAATAAAGACTTTGAATTAAGTTTGAAACAAGCACAAGGAGTCCTCATAAAAGCTAAGGGTTATATTAACCATCATTTCCATCAGTGTCTAGAAAATGAACATAAGTATGTCTTGCTGATTCAATGGCAATCTCTAGCAGCACACACTGTTGGATTTAGAGAATCAAGTTTGTTTCAAGAATGGAGAAGTCTGATAGGAGAATATTTTCAGGAAACTCCTATAGTGGAGCATTTTGAGTTGAAGTTTCCTTCAAATTAGGATGGATAAACTATTCAATTTAGAAAGTAAAGTGGCACTTATTATTGGTGACAGCAAGCAGTGTAGTGGGTAAGGCAATTGCGAGGACTTTGGTCCAAGCTAGTGGCCGAGTAATCATTTCTAGTAATGACAAAGAGGCCTGTAAAACTATTGTTGAGGAATTTAAAAAAAAGAAGGCATTTGGGCTAAAGCTAAAGTACGGGTCGAAAAATAGCTGAAGTATAAAAGAAAAGGTATCATTTTATTATTTAGAAACAACTCTAATATTTGAATCACAGAATTACAATTTAGAAATCGCAAAAAAGAAATAGATATGGCTAAAAATCCACATTATTTATCGCAGATGTCTCACACGGAATTACTCAGTACTAATTTGGATGAGTCAGTTCGATTTTATACAGATATCGTAGGCATGGATATCACAGCAAAAGACAAAAATTCAGTTTACCTAAGAGCCTGGGGAGACTATTTTAAATATACGCTAAAAATAACTCAGTCTGATACCCCTGGTAATGGAGTGATGGGATGGAGGGCAGATAGTCCGGAAGCATTAAAAGAATGCATCACCTTTCTTGAAGAAAGTGGTGCAGGTTTAGGTTGGGTAGAACCTGATGAAGGTAGAGGCAAGGCTTATAGATTTAGATCTCCAGGTGGATTACTCCATGAGGTTTTTTGGGATGTCGAATGGTTAAATGAAAAAGGTGAAAAAGGAAGTATTTATGCGGACAGATATTCTAGTAATAGACGTAAAGGAGCCTGCCCTCGTAGATGGGATCACTCTACTTATTTGGTACCAATAGGAGAATATCCAAAAGAGAAAGTTTTTTGGCAAGGAATGGGATTGAAGAATCCTGATGAGATCAGACTCGATGATGAAAAACCTCCAATAGGGGGACTTTGGACAATCGGGAATTTATCACATGACATTGCTATTTTCTCAGATCCCAATCTCACTCCTGGTAACGGTGTTCTCAACCACATCTGTTACAATGTAGATAGCCGGGAGGAAGTGTTATTGGCACTAGATTGGTTTACAGAAAATGGTTATAAAAGTGTTTGGGGGGCGCCTACAAGACATAAAGCGGATGAAGGATTTTTCTTCTACATGATGGAGCCTCATACAGGTGTTTTACTTGAAATATATGCATGTGCAAGATTGATCTTTGCACCTGATCATGGACCGGATGTACATTACCTTAAAGATAATCCTAATGATGCTTGGGGCAATACCAATCCTTTTGCTGAAGCCGCCAAAGGAAAAGTGGGAGGTATCAAACCTGTAGATATTTAATCAGATTGGAGTGAGGGGTAGTTCCCACTTGATCTGTAGGGCTTACCCCTCACTCCTTGGTCGATCAGCAAATATTTTAACTGAAAATACTTTGACTAAAATGTTTCTAATAGAAGAATACATTTGTATATTTGACTAGTGGCAAAGTCTAAACAAATACCAATTTTAGAAGGTTCGAATCTGGACAAAATTCATTTTGGAAATATCCAATGGAAATTTTCCAAGCAACATCATTTATTTTACATTAATAGGCTAGAAGATACCGTAGGTAAACTGAAATTCCCCATCCCACCGCACCGAAAGACAGTATATGATTTATTGTTCGTAACAAATGGGGAAAGTGTTCGATATAAAGGATTAAATAAATATCAATTTAATAAAAACCAATTTTTCTTTTTACCAGCTTTCCAAATTACTTCTCATGAAAGTATGA
>CAYTVR010000111.1:0-8058 GCA_964441245.1 uncultured Saprospiraceae bacterium
ATAGTAATGTGCTAAGGTATGATGATAGTTCCAGTTTTGATACTTTTGATCCGGGGTTCGCTGATCCAACAAATGGTGATTTTACAATTACGAATCAAGATGTTATAGATAAACAGGTTGGTGATCCAAGATGGTATTGAGTTTAATGTGATTGAATTGTTGCAAAAAACGAGTCATCCCATGAGTAATACGTGCACGTAGCAGAATTAGGCTTTTCTATAAGATTTTTTACGCCTTACTTTTTTTCTTGGCAAAAAAAGTAACAAAAAACCCAAGAACTATAAACTGGCCAGCCCATCCGCAAGCGGGTCGGAAGATTCTTCCGAATGCTCAAACACTATAGTCCGGCCTCCCGCCCCTTGAACGTACATGATGCGGCCTTCTAACGCAAAACCAATTCGTGTACACTTTACTTGTGGGATGACTCCCTTTTTTGATTCAAAAACAAAGTCCTGAAAAAATTATATCCATCAGACTTCATTAGATGGCCTCAAAGCCATCTAATGAACTTATCAAAGCAGATTGCCGAATATTAATACATCACTAATAATCAAAACTCAAACGCACCAATATCCGGCGCAGATCCATTAAAAGGCAATCCAACATCCACTCCTTGATCAATCATATCACTTGAAGCATTTAAGTGGAAAAAAGTAATATCTGGCAAAGCGCCATCTGGTTTTCTATCTGCCAATAACTGATCGGAGTTGATACTCATAAAATCATTGGCATCTACATTAATATTATTTTGCCAACTGTTGTTAGTCACATCCAAAACATCCGCATTTATTGATCCAAGGCTTCCAAGTACGTTACAGTTTTTAGCGATCAATTGTGCTAAAGGATTGGAATTACTAAAGTTATAATTAGTTCCATTATCATAAGAAGAACAATTGTATAAAGTCACGACCCCTCTGTTACTATTATGATCAAAGCCATCCACCACATTTCCAATGGCCAGACAATTAGATAATACAGCATGGTGGCTTAAGTCCTTATTATCACTTCCTCCCGTTTTAAAACCATTTCCATCCCCTCCACCTATAGTCCCATCTTTCAAAATGCCATTTCGAATGGCCCAACAATTTTCGTATGTAGTTGTAATGTTATCAATGTCACGTAAATACCCATCCCAACCATCATCTAAATTTTGCCATGCTCTGCATCCGATGAATTTGTTACCCTCACCGGCATCCAATTTACAAGCAAAACCGTCAGCATTTTCAACCGAAGAATCGGCATTATAATAAGAGTCACAATTTAAAATGGTATTGTTGGAACCTCCATTACCGATTTGCAAACCGGTATCGCTGCATTCACTAAATGTACAAAACTCAATTAAGTTGTTATGGCCCCGAATAAATAATCCATTATCACCGGCATCGAAAACATCAATTCCTTTAATATGCCAATAATCTGCTTCTAAAATTATACCCCGGTTAGAAGAATTTTCTGGCATTGAAGAAAAGTCAATAAATGGTCTGCCTTCGTCATCGGGATGATTGAATAGGGAGATTAAATTTCCAGGACTTCCATCGTTTTCAATTTCGATGGTCGCATTAAAAACATAATTTCCTTCTCGCACATAGATATTCTCTCCTGGAGAAGCATTGCTAATGGCAAGTAAAAGTTCTTGCGCATTGGTCACTATTGTTCCAGTAACAGAACTGGTTCCATCAGTGGTAAAAGAATAAGTTTCACTGGTTACTGTTTCTACGCCATCACTCGTTTCGACTCTCCAAAAATAAGTCTTGTCGGATTCAACATCAATCTCCAATTTTTTTTCAGTAATATTTTTCCATGCCGCAGGAGGCTCTTGGTTTCCGTCTACCTGATCGGCATAAACCGTAAAATTTAAAATATCGCCATCAGCGTCTGTAGACGCACTACTCCAAGTCAAGGTCATCTTTCCATTGTTAGGCAATACCGACGCTCCCGACGAAGGACTCACTAAATTAGCAAATGGAGGAGCAGTGTTAGGTCCTTGTCTCTCAACTGTAGCAAATGTAAATATATCAGAAGTAGTAGTTTCATCACCCGCATTTTTTGAGGTGACGTTCCAGGAGTATTCAAAGCCCACTTCTAATTCTCTCGATGCGCCATTTGTAATCAGGTCTAATCTACTAAAGGTTTCACCAGTAGCATTTTTTGTAATGACTAAATCATATTCTTCTGTATTGTCGGATTCATTCCAATTGAAAATGACGGTTACGTTTTCATCACCAATTTCGACAGATTGTACTTCTCCGTTATTGGATGGATTCACCAATTCTACTTTTCCAGGTTTGCCCATATTCTCTTCTTTCCCACAAGAAAAAATGACTAATAAAACACAACAAGCAAGGAAATATTTTAGACTAATTTGATATTTCATTTAATGTGATTTTTATATTTTAATTGTAACTGTTCAAAAATACGAGCGGTTCGTGCGCCCTTGGGATAGGAACTCCTTTTAATTATTGGATTAACCTACTGTAACCCCGTCTTGCCATCGAACAAGCTTGCTAAGGTTATGAAAATACCGCCCGCAGAGCGGTATGTTGTACAATCTACTGTGAGTAAAATGGTGCCTATCTTGAGGTCACTTTTTAGTTAGTCGCATAATCCAAATAAAGAAAAATAATTGCTCTTTAAATGCGATTTTAAACACATAGGCACATAAGAACACATAGCCTTCTATCGTAGAAGCTCACATAGTAAAAATACTTTGCATTTTTTTACATAGAGCATACAGCTTCTCTTTGTGAACTATGCAAAAAGGTTGAAAACCTTTTGCTATGTGTACTCCTGCGAACTAAAAGCTATGTGTTCTATTATGCCCATTCGACAAGCTCAGGACAGGCCTATGTGTTTAAAATCGCGTACTGGCTGACTGTTCTATCTAGCGGTGCATCTGAAAAGACTGACGAGTAAAAAACGACACAACCTTATATCTTCACATTGTGCACCCTACCCTAGCAGGATCAAACTATATATCCATGCTAAACAAGTACTTTTAATTAAGCAAAAAAGGAAATTTCCCATAGCTTCAAATTTAATAAAACAAGGTCATTTCTCCAATAAATAGCTCTTCTAAAATCACTCCAACGTCGTCTTATTAGGGATTTCAAAAAAGAGTCTTAAACATTTATAAATCAATTACTTACAAAACAATAAGGTTTAACATTTTTGTCAAAACCAAGTACACAATTAGAATCAATTTTTAGTATCTTTAAACAAGACTTAAACTGATCATTTTTATATTATTTCATTTTCTTTAGCCAAAATTTTTATTTAAATTATTATGAAAAAATTGCCTTACCTTTTACTGATTTTTTCATTGTTATTTAGTTGTCATGAAGCAGCTAAAAAACCGAACATTCTCTTATTTACAGGAGGGAAAAAAATTGATAGACCTAATTTTTTAAAAGTTTTTGAAGAGATGGATCACATCACCTATCAAGAAGTAATTTACCCACAAGCAAATCAAATGTTTTTGTTAAATGAAATCGAAGAATTTGATATTTTAATATTTTATGACCTAGCTAAAGAGATACGTGAAGAAGAGAAACAGGCATTTCTTAGTCTGTTGCAAAAAGGAAAAAATGTACTTTTCCTTCATCACTCTTTAGTTTCCTATCAAGAGTGGGATGAATTTGAGAAAATTATTGGAGGAAGATTTTATCAATCAAAAAACGAAGCGGATAAACTAAAACACGTTCAGTCTACTTATCGTCACCATGTTGACATTCCTGTAAGCATTGTAGATAAAAATCACCCAGTGACTAAAGGCATGGATGACTTTGTTATACATGATGAGGTTTATGGAAAATGTAAATTTTTAAATATCGGAAAAGTATTGTTGAAAACCGATCATCCAGAAAACAATAAAGTAATGGCTTGGACCCACCAATACTTCAACTCTCAAATTGTTTATTTACAATTGGGGGATGATAAGTTCGCCTATGAGGATCCCCATTTTCGTCGATTAATTCAGCAATCCATTAATTGGCTTTCAAACTACAAACCATGAAAAAAATAATCCTCTTATTGGCATTGGTTATCCTTCTCTTAGCCGCTGCGGTTAAAGTCAAGGATAAAAATATAAGTGAAGAAAAAATTGAACCTGAAATTGCTTTAACAGTATCAAAAGTTGAGCTTCGTAATGAGGAACAAGGAAAAGGCATGTACAAGCATAATGCAATTTTGGATTTCTTAAATTCACTTGATGACAAACAACTTTCAAAGTTAGTATTAAAATTCGATCACGATTCTAAAGAAGCCTGGCATTATTTTCCGCCTTCCTTTTTTTCGAGGAAAGGAATAAAATTGAAAGAACTTTCGAAACAACAAAAAATCAAGTTTGAAAAATTCTTACTGCATTTTTTAAGTGAGTCAGGTTATGAAAAAACGCAACAGGTAATTCAATTGGAACAGATACTTGCCGAACTAGAAGATAATTTCGAGTATCGAGATCCTGGAAATTATTTTATCGCTTTTTACGGAAACCCTAAGACCGATAGCCTTTGGTCATGGTCCTATGAAGGTCATCATTTGTCATTAAATTTTACTATTTTAAAGGATAAAATAACATCATCTCCCAGGTTTTTTGGTGCCGATCCAGCCACGGTCAAAAGGGGTAAGCACAAGGGCATGCGCACACTTGGCCGAGAGGTCGATCTTGCTTTTGACCTACTTAATTCTATGACTCCGGCGCAAAAACACAAAACTATTTTTAGCACAAATACATTTTATGACATCACCACTTCCAATGATTCAAAAGTGGAGCCATTAAGGCTGGAAGGAATTCCGACTTGGGACTTAAATAAAACTCAGAAAAAAATACTACAAGCTTTAATTAATGAGTACATTAATGCCATTCCTAAGCAATATGCCAAAAAGCGTTCAGAGAAAATCAATGCGGAAGAGTTTGATGATATTTATTTTGGCTGGGCAGGAGCCACCAACCCAAAAGACAATTACTACTTCCGTATTCAAGGAAAATCTTTTTTGATAGAGTTTGATAATTCACGTGATCAAGCCAATCATATCCATACGGTTTGGAGAGATTTTAAAAATGACTTCGGTAGAGACCTTATCAAAGAACACTATTTAAACGCTGAGCACCATAAGCATTAAAAACTCATAATTCCTAACAATGTACACCCTTAAAAATCTATCTCTACTATTTTTGCTTTCTATATTTTTTAGTTGTGGAACTTCAAGTAAAACATTTCTATTTGTTGGCTCCTACACTAATGGAATACCTGCAAGTGGCATCTACGTTTATCAACTGAATCCTTCTACAGGTGAACTTCAAGAAGTTGAAAGAGAAGGCAATCTGATAAACCCTTCCTTCTTAACTATTTCTCCAAATGGTAAATACTTGTATTCCTGTACTGAATCGCAATTGAAAACTCATGGTTCCGTTTCCGCATTCCAGATCGATAGTTTGACAGGAAAAATTAACTTTATCAATAAACAATCAAGTGGGGGTAGAAATCCTGCTCATGTGGTGGTTGACCATTCCAACCGTTATATTTTCTGTTCCAATTTTACAGATTCTGGAATTGGAACAATGAAATGCAATTCAGATGGAAGTTTAGAACCTCTAGCTCAATATTTTGAATATGAAGAAGGGAGCATTGTTCCAAAAAGACAAGACGTTTCACATCTGCACTCTGGGAATATTAGCCCTGACGGAAAATTCCTCTTCGCACCAGACCTGGGGTCGGACAAAATAAGAGTTTTTAACTTTGACCCTAACAATCTATTGACGGAAAACCACAGCTTAACTCTTGAAAGTGAAAAAGGTGCCGGACCAAGACATTTCACTTTTCATCCCCAACTAAAAACAGCTTATGCTATCAATGAAATAAATGGAACCGTTAGTTCCTATGAACTTCAAAATGGTCAACTGAAATTGATTGATCAGGATTTTTCTTATCAAAATCCTCAGGATAAATATTCTTCGGCAGATATTCATATTTCTCCTGACGGAAAATATTTGTATGCTTCTAATCGCGGAAATGAAAATACCCTATCCATTTTTTCCGTTGATCTTTCAGATGGAAAATTGACAATTGTAGGTCATCAATCTACTTTTGGGGAAACGCCAAGAAGCTTTGTAATTGATCCATCAGGAAATTTTTTAATTGTTGCCAATCAAAATTCAAACAAGATCATCGTTTTTAAAAGGGACAAAAAAACCGGATTGCTTTCAAAAACAGATTCAGAGGTGGTAGTCAATTCCCCCTCTAGTTTAAAAGTAAAAAGGTATTAGGTTCTTGATCCACCCTCTGAATAGAAGAACCAAAAACTCAAATAAAACTTAAAAATATGAACAGAAGAAACGCTAATAAATTAATTGCCTTGGGAGGAAGCTCCCTTATTATTAATCCTTTTTCAAAAATAATGAAAGCAGACAAAATGCAGCAACGTGTTATCCCCTCTACGCAGGAAAAGATTCCTTGTGTTGGCTTAGGCACCTGGCAGACTTTTGATGTAGGGAAGTCGGAACAAGCAAGAAATCCCTTAAAAGAGGTATTGAGAATTTTGGTTCAGCATGGTGGTTCTGTAATCGACTCCTCCCCTATGTATGGGCGGTCAGAAAAAGTCGTTGGAGAATTAACCTCCGAACTAAAGCTCAAGGATCAAATTTTTGAAGCTACAAAAGTTTGGACTTCTGGCAAACAAGAAGGCATTCAACAAATCAATGATTCCATTCGTTTGATGAAAGCCAAACCAATGGATCTTTTTCAAGTCCATAATTTAATGGATTGGAAAACACAGTTAGCAACTTTAACCAGATTAAAGGACGAAGGAAAAATCAGATACATTGGAATCACCCATTACAACGCTAGTGGATATGACGAAATGGAGCATATCATGAATACCCATCCGCTCGATTTTATCCAAATAAATTACAATCTCGCTGTTAGGGATTCCAATGAAAGGATATTGCCCTTAGCCAAAGACAAAGGTATTGCGGTCATCACTAACCGGCCTTATCAAGGAGGATCCTTGTTCAGAAAATTCAAGGGAAAATCGTTGCCAGAATGGGCAGTAGAATTTGACGCTACTTCTTGGGGTCAATTTTTCTTGAAATTTAATTTGGCCAATGAAGCGGTGACTTGTGTGATACCAGGCACTTCCAAACCCCATCATATGAAAGACAATGTGCAGGCTGGTTTTGGAAAATTTCCAGATAAAGGTCATGTGAAAAAAATGATCAAGTTATTTGAGAATTCATAAAATCGTATGAACAACCCCGACAGTAAATTTGTGTTAACTAGTTTCTAATTAACCAAAACTTTAAATAAACTACTATACACTTTTCAAGCATGCACTGACCTTGTGGAAGTAAACAAGTTTTAATACTACCGAAATGTTAAGCGGGTAGAAGCTCCCCCATTCGACAAGCCCGACCTTTCCGATTCATTAGTAGTGACTGAGAGGAATCGAGGAATAAAATGGACTGGAAAGAATATTAAGAAAACAATACTTTTACTTTTCTAGATTGTATCGCTTTACCACCAAATATTTAAGTTCCGTATCTCCAACGTTGCTGATTCCGTGATGCGAACCAGTTGGGCAATAAAAACTGGTGTAAGGACCTGCGGTTATTGTTTTGCCATCCAAATGAAAATTGAGCAGTTCCTTCCAATACAAAAAAGAATTCATCTTCGTCATGCGTATGAGGAGCATGTGTGGATTCATGAGGAGCTACAACACTCATTTTAAGGGTCCGACCATCGCCTAAAAATTTTTTATCCGCAAACCAAAATTGATGCCCCACCTTCGTAGGATCCGCTTTAGAGGCTTCATAAGAAACGACACAATTCTCAATTGTAAATGCATCTACTCCTGGATTTAATTTAGGGGTGCCATGGTCATGAGTTTTACAATTCGATAAAAGAAAAACTAAAATAAGCGTAAGCGGTAAAATTGTTTTTTTCATGATATTTTTTTTATTAAAAATTATTCCCCTCGCAACCCCTAGCTCTATCTGGAGGCTAGACAGGCCCTAAAGGGGAACTCCACCCGCACCTGACTAGAATCACTAAATTTGTCCAAGAG
>CAYTVR010000111.1:8158-22126 GCA_964441245.1 uncultured Saprospiraceae bacterium
CCCTAAAGGGGAACTCCACCCGCACCTGACTAGAATCACTAAATTTGTCCAAGAGCCTAAAAAATATTCTTCAATACCTCCCTCTCATTCTGAATCCGCCAACCACTTCCAACGCTTTCCCCAATCCATCATAAATGCTTTTCGATGTTTGGCAACGGTCTTGGCTCCTTGTTGCACTCCAATAAATAAATCTTTTTCAATTTTATCAGTATACCAATTAGAGCCAAATTGAAAATCATCAACGTTTTTTTTACCTGGAAAAGGTATTACACTTACATATTGCCCTGTCAAACCGTGAAGTTCTGGAATTTCACTAGAGGTAATGTATTTTCCAATTTCTGGTTTTTTTGGTGCATGCCGAACACCATACCTCCCATCGCCCAAATAATAACCCGGCCATATTTGATTCCAAATTTCTAAAGTAAAACAAATAGAATCTTGAGGAATTTCCAGCTCCGGTCCTTTGAATTTCCACTCCATAACAGCATAAGCTGCTACGGTATCCGACAAGGTTGAATTCCCTTCAAAAATAACTTTTGGACTATACCCAATTGTTGTAAATTCTCCTCCCCAACTTTCACTTGTAGGATCATCTGGATTGCCATTCATCAGATAAACTAAAGATGGCGTGTCTCCCATTTTAATATTCCCTTCGTAATAATTTTTAAAATCCTTCCCCATCACCCCTTGCCCTTTAATAAAACGGTCGTAGTATTTTTCGCCTTTCAATTCTTCGGGAGAATCTTCATCTAAAAACCAACCTCGATAAGTCGCATTTGCCTCTATCATCCATAGGTCAGGATGATCGGCAGCAATGTAATTGTAAGCATTGACACTCCATTTTTTATTTGGTCCACCTATCCAATAAACTTTGATATTTTCCTTTATCTCCGGAGCATCATGTAACGCTTGGGCAACATCTTCCAAACCACCCCAAACCAAAACCCATAAAGGTTGATCAGTAGATTTTTTGGCACAATGGATAATCCAATCGGATCCTTCTGTGGCAGTTCGATATCCTTTAATTGGAGCAATTGGAATTTCACCTTGTTTGGAAATGCTTCGTAAAAATTGAGGGTCGGGAAAATCAGAAGAATGTTTTTTTAATTTCGGTAGGTCTTTTTCATAAAGGTCAATAATCTTTTTAATGTCTTCTTTTCTCCCACCTCCATAAGGCGAGGCGACCAAACCCTCCAATTGAAAAAGGTCGGCATACATTAAAAGATGAATCAGGGATTGAAAATCATCAGGGTCAGTTCCGCCTATATCTGTACTGA
The DNA here is from genome assembly GCA_964441245.1 of uncultured Saprospiraceae bacterium. GTDB lineage: Bacteria > Bacteroidota > Bacteroidia > Chitinophagales > Saprospiraceae > JALZUU01. The sequence goes on from CAYTVR010000111.1 coordinate 9,436, forward strand.
TAAGAACTCTTGGTTTGTGATTGTCACTCAAGGTAGTTTCACAACCAAGCAAACTAAACAACAATACTATTACAAAACTTATACTGAGTGAGATTTTTTTCATAATCAAATGGTTGAAGAATTGTACCGATTCAGAATCATCTGTTTCTGTTAAAGCCAACACTGCTTTTTATACCTAACCAATATCAGCTCCATAAATCATCAAAATCAACTCGGAGGTCTCTTTGGCGCTTTCCCCACTGACCAAAGGTTGTGTTCCATTTGAGACCGCCTTTTCAAAATCAACAATGATTTTTTTATGTGCGCTGACATCGTTGACCACTGCACTCGTTGCTCCATCATGCTCATATTGAAAATCATTGTTACTTGGATTTGGAACATCCTCAAAATGCCATTCCGTAATAACATCATCAACCATTGTAAAACTTCCTTTATCGGAATGAACGTCTAACCGAGCAGCAAAACCAGGAAGTGTTGAAGTGGAAGCGATGACTGATCCTATCATTCCATTCGAATATCTTAACAATGCTGCTCCGTGGTCTTCCGCTTCAATTTTATGTATGAAATTTCCTAAAAAACTAACGACCTTCTTTGGAAGTCCAAAAAACCAAACGTAAATATCAATATTGTGCGCAGCTTGTTGGATAAAAGGACCACCACCGTCTATAGCATAACCACCACGATAATCTCCACTATCATAATAGGCTTGGTCTCGATAAAATTTAGCAGAAAGATCAGCAGCAAATACCTTCCCGAGTTGTCCGTTGTCCAGCATTTTTTTAATGGCAATATTATCAGGTGCTGTTCGACGTTGAAATGCAACAGCTAAGGTTGTACCCGCAGTTTTACAAGCAGCAAGTGCTGCGTCCATTTCATCGATTTTTATTCCTAAAGGTTTCTCCGTTATAACATGTTTCCCCATTTCAGCAGCAGCTATAACTCCTTGAGAATGGAGTCCGTTTGGTGTTGCAACAATAACCGCATCAAAATCCACATTGCTATAAGATATTAAATCAGTTTTACTTGGTAAGTTTGGATTTTCCTTTGGACTATTTCCCGATCGACTTACACAACCAACAACTTCGCTCCCTTCGATTTCATTTATGGCTCTGATATAAGTATTACTAATATTTCCACTACCAATGATTATGTATTTCATTTGTTATCAATTTTAAATTCTTTTTGCTCGGGGTTGCAGATCGGTTAGTTCTGCAATTTTAATTGGTTCTCCGGATTCTATACTTTTTCGAGCAGCTACTCCAATCAATACAGACATCGCACCATCTCGCACACCTGCGGAGTGTTGGTAGGGATCGGCAGCATTTGTATTTTTAATAATCTTATTCTGTAATCTTTTATCTCCGCCACCATGACCTTGTCGTTCTACGGGAACAATTATCTTTTCATGTTTGCCCCAATTCTTATGCAAAATTAGTGGCTTGTATTCCAGATCTTCCCGATCTTGATCCATTTCTAAGGCATGTAATTCTTCTTGAGTTAATTCAGATTCTTCAAAATATGGAATATCACTCCAAGCTTCAATTCGACCATTGGTGCCATTAAATGCAATTCGCCAACCTTCGAATGGGGAATAAGTAGTTAAAGAATAATTCACGACTACATCATTAGCATATTTTATTTGAGCAGACATTTTATCGTAAATATTTACCTCATCTCTGAAGAGACAGGCATCTCTCTTATAACCATCGTAGTGTTCATTGTTGGCATAAAGATTCATGTAATGTTCATTTTTTGTAATGTCCCAGTAGAACTTACAATTGTTTTTTTGAGGACAAGAGCGACAATCCTCTCCTCTGTATTCGCCATTACTTCCATAGTGCTCTAATGCTCCATATGCAAATACCTCCGATGGATCAGCGTCCAACCACCAATTTAAGAGATCAAAATGATGAGTAGATTTGTGTACCCAGAGTGTTCCACCAGATTGTCTTAATCCATGCCATCTGCGGAAATAAGATGCTCCATGGTAGGTATTTAAATACCAGTGAAAATCTACGGAAGTCACTTTTCCAATCTCATTATTCACTAATAACTCTTTGACCTTTGTCATATATGGACTCCAACGATAATTAAATCCAACGATCAACTTTTTCTGAGACTTTCTCTCTGCATCCAAAATAGCCTGGCATTTATCCTCATCAGTTGTCAATGGTTTTTCCGTCAACACATCACATTCCATTTCCAAACCTTTAATGATAAATTCATGATGAGTGGAATCTTTTGTAGTTACAATGATAAGATCAGGTTGGGTGCTGGTCACCATTTTTTCGAAATCGCTGAACGTTGGACAAGTCACTTTCATGTGTTTCAACGCATAATCTAATCTTCCAGGATTGATATCACATAAACCAACAAACTCAAGGAGTTCAGGATAATTTTCTACTAATCTTTTTCCCCAAAACCCAATCCCTCTTACCCCTGTCCCAACGAGGCAAACTTTCATTTTTCTATTTAAACCAAATGATTTTATGGGGTTGGCTAACATACTTCCAGCCGCTAACATACTAACTGAAGTAAGAAATTTTCTTCTGGAAAGGTGGTTTTTCATAATGGTGTAATTTTGTTGTTACAACCGCAAATAAATTATTGGTCTTGAAATATTTTATTTAAAAAGGGTTATATAATAGATTTTATGAACAGAGAATTAGTCTCACCTTCATCCTATTTGGACTGCCCCGAAAGTATTGTCATATAAATGAACCTTTACAATTTTACTTTGCCTATTTCTACTTCCATTTAAATGCAAAATAACTGCAAGTTTCATCTGTGGCATTTCGAACACCATGTAAAAGTTGAGCATCCATAAAATAGAAATCCCCTGCTGAACCTCGGTAGTCCTTACCATCTATCGTCATTTCCGTTTCTCCTGAAATTACCATGATGATTTCTGTTTCGTCATGCTGATGCGGTTTGTGACTTGGTCCTTTTTTATTTAGCTGCGTAATGTGCATTTCAAAACGATCACACATAGCTGTCGCTCTATCGAAGTACCCTACCCGACCTCCACGTCCAGTCGCTTGGAAGGTCAAGGAATCAGAAACCAACATCATTGATCCTCCTCCACTTTCTGCTCTGGCGAGGTTCATACCCTTTTTAGCCTTATATTTCATTACGAAATAGCTGAGGTTATCATCCCCTATATTTTCAATAGTATGAATCGCTTTAGGCATCAATAGGATCACACTTTTAGGCCCCATGATTCGACTTTCCCCATCAATGGTGATTTTCATTTTTCCCTCTTTAACAATGATACATTCTTCAGCATCTTCATTGGCACGTGCCGGGTTGGGAATGGCCCCAGGATATTGGGTGGTAGCGTGGATTTTCATATAATCAAAATGAGGAGAAGTTCCTTCAAATATTTTTCTTGATTCTCTTTTTTCACTTTTCTTAACCGGATGATCTGCCCATTTGTACACACCATTTTCTACTGGTACCAATTGAGAAGAACAACTAGTGAGTAAAGACAAAAACGGAAGAAGTAAAATGTATTTCATGACAAAATATTTATTAATAGCTTCAAATATTCTTTTTTGGGTAAGGGACAAATAAATGTCCGATTGGGTATCCCTTAACAATAAAGCTTATTCTAAATGGGTGAAAGTTTGCTTGTTCAAATGTATCATTCTAGTTTTTGAACAAGCATTCAATTCTTACCATTTGGATCGCTTTTTTTAACAAAAAGAAAATAGTTTGATAAGTATCCTTATTTATTGAAAGTCTTGGATGCTAGGCAGTGATGAAAATGGTGTGAGAATACTTACCAGAGGCAACAATTTTCACCAAAATCTAGGCAAAATTTCACATGAAGCACCCCATTCCATCCAATTCCAAGCATAAAGCCTTATAAATGGAAAAGGAGAACCCTTAATAGCCTGTATTTTTATTTTTTATAACTTATTGGATTTGTATATCTTTATATATCCTCTCCAAAGCGACGGTGGCACTAGAAAGGGACGAAACATAACTTTAAAAGACATGAAGATTTTCGACAACATAAAATCAACCTACCTTTTACTAGTCATACTATTGAGTTGTTCACTCAATGGTATTTCTTATGCTTCCAGCCCTTATCAACCCGAGATTGTGAATCCATTGACAGAGTCTTGGCGTTGGAAACACTTCCCTGAGTTGGATGGAAAAGGAATCCGCTTTATCATGGAATCTTCTGACCAAAGAGTATGGGTCGGGAGTAATGAAGGAGTACTTGAATATGATGGTTATGAATGGAAAACGCATAATGAAGAAAATGGGCTTTATGGTTCTCCCGTTGAGCAAATCTTGGTGGCTAATGATGGTTCTATTTTCGCAACGGCCTCCAATGGCATTTTCAAATATGATGGCGAAAAATGGAGTGAGTTTTTTAAAGTACCTGAGAATCGATCCTTTATTTTCCATAATATCGAACAACTAAAAGATAACAGTTTAATTGCATGTTCAGACTGGGGTTATGTTCATTTTTTAAATGATGGAAAAAGAACATTTTACACCTCACCTATTAAAATTAATCAATTAAAAGATGATTACGAAAATGTTACTTGGATCGAATTGCCTCCTTCATTTTTATCTGAATTAAATGATTTTGTAAATGCCTCCGATGTACTGGAAACATATGATGGAGATGTTTGGTTTGCCATAACTACAAAAATAGAAATTGGTAAACTTTTAAAATTCAGATGGTCAGATATTGAAGATGGTCGGTTTGATAATTATGAAGTGATAGAAAGTCGGGAAGGTTTTTCTTTAGGCGAAGGTCAGTCATTACTGCAAGCAAAAGATGAACGGATTTGGGTCATTAATTCTTCGTCCAACAAAGGTATTCATATCCTTGATCAAAATAAATGGGAAAAGTTTTCTATTAGTCAAAATTTCGGTGGTGATGAGTACTTGGTTAACATTGTCCAATCTGCTGATGGAAAAATTTGGATCAGTTCCACGGCAAGGATCTTTGCTTATGAAAATGGGGTTTGGGAAAAGTATAAAGCTCCTCTATATCCTGTCCCCGCCAATCAAATAATGTTACAAAATAGCAGGAATGATAAACTTTGGGTCGCAGGTTATAAGTCCAAAGTATTCCAACTTGACCTTTCTACCGATAGATGGCTAACCTACCAGGATTTAAGTTTTCAATGTGAAACCTCCCCTGATGAACAATGGTACCTTGAAAAAGACAATCGCATTATCCAACGAAAAGGAGACATTTGGACCGCTTACAATGAGGAGGATGGCCTGCCTGATGAACCTATAAAAATCATTCATACCAAGCAAGGGCAAATTTGGGTGGCGGGTTCGCATCAAGGAAAAGCCGCTACTGCTGTTCTTAAAAATGGAAAATGGGAAAAACACTTACATCCTAAATTATCATGGGGAATAGATTATCGATCTGTATTTGAAGCTCAAGATGGATCGCTTTGGTTTGGTGCCGCTGTAGATGCTGAAATAACCAATGGGTTTCTTAGTGGAATTTTACATTTAAAAAATCCTACTGCCGAAAAGTTAAACTGGGAACATCATGCTTCAGAAAAAAATGGACTCAACCAAAGAAGTTTCTATGGTATTGGACAATCGAAAGATGGAAGAATATGGGCTGGAGGCAAAAGACTAATCTACTACAATGGTAACACTTGGAATGAAGCACCTGATGAACGGCTGCAGCAATATGTCAATTATGTAACGAGTACAGATGACCTTTTACTTTTAGGATCTCGATACTATGGGCTGTTTATTTATGATGGCGAAAAATGGGAAAACTATAATACCAATTCTGGTTTATCAAGCAATACCATAATCAGTATTGATGTGCTTTCTGATTCCACCATTATTGTTGCAACTGAAAATGGCATTTGTAAATTTGATGGGAAGTCATGGACAAAAAATATTTTCCCTCAAAAACTCAATATGGACTTTGAGGGTGGTACCATTTATCACACCAATCAATTTATATGGATCAACCGGGTATCCAGAAGTTGGAAAAGAAAGGCGTACACGAATAGCACAGAAGGTGAGAACGGATGGGTGTTTTCCACTTCCCGTTATAGACCTAGTTTTCGCCCTCCTGAAACGGTTGCCAATTTTTTCATAGAAAGTGTTTCCTCAGATGGTAATTGTATTATTTCCTGGGATGGCAAAGATTATTTTGCACAAACCTCCTCCGATGATCTGATGTACTCTTACTGTTTGGACGACGGTGCTTGGTCGGAATTCAGGCCTGAAAAACAACATACTTTCACTAGCCTACCAAGTGGCGATCATACGTTGCAAGTTCGTGCTCGTGACCTTGATTTTAATATCGATAAGACTCCTGTAAAATTTCATTTTGAAGTATTGCCACCTATTTGGAAACAAGCATGGTTCATCGCTTTGATCCTCGCCTTTTTGACCATCTATGGAATCTACGAGTATCGAGTAATTAAAAAGAAAAGAAAGTTGGAAATATTAAATACTTCTTTAAGTGAAGCCAATAGAAAACTGAAAGAACGAGGTGGTCAGATCGAAGTTCAAAACCAAGAAATCTTCTTTCAAAAAGAACAAATCTTACAACAATCCAAAGTTCTTGAAGCCAACAATATAGACTTGGAGATTCGTAATGATTTAGTTCGAAAACAGAAAGACAAACTGGAAGAAATGGTTGTTCAGGTTGAAAACCTTTCTAAAGCTAAGTTGGGGTTTTTCACCAATATTTCTCATGAATTAAGAACGCCATTGACCCTCATTCTTGGCCCTATTGCACAATTAAAAAACAAAAACAAACAACTTACCAGTACGCAACAAAATCAGTTTTATCACCTCATACACAAGAATGCCTCTCGTCTTTTAAAGTTGATTAACCAACTATTGGAAATGCGTAGAATTGAGCAAAGTGCACTGGAGTTAAACTTTTCTAACATTAAACTGGCAAGTTACATTTCTGACATAGTGGATTTATTCAAGGGATTGGCCATAAGGAGAGATATTCATTTACAATTTAAAAATAAAACGGATAACCTTCTGGCAAGCCTTGATTCCGATAAAGTAGAAAAAATCATTACCAACCTATTGTCAAACGCCTTCAAGTATACTCCAGAAGGTGGAAGTGTTTTAGTGGAAGTAAATAAAGTATCAGCTGTAAAAAAAGGCTTGGACACCTTTTATACCAGTTATTTTGAAATCATAGTAGAAGATTCGGGAGCGGGTATATCTCAAGAAAAGATTGATTTTATTTTTGATAAATACACGACCTCTAAGTCCAACATTGTAGATGCATCTCATACGGGTATCGGTCTTTCTTACACCAAAGATTTAGTCTATTTGATGCAGGGGAAAATCGAAGTAGAAAGCGAAGTTGGAAAGGGTTCTAAGTTTCGCATCTATTTACCTTTCATTTCTGAAGTTGAAATTTCGGACAATAATTTGACCCTTGAAAAACCATCTTTCAACAGAGTAAAACAAGAGGCATCACTACTGTTGAATACCTTTATTAAAGAGGAAGCCTTGAGAGACGAAATTGTTTCGATTAATCAAGCTTATCCACATGTACTCTTAGTGGAAGACAATAAGGACATGCTTCAATTTGTAAAAAGTATTTTAATTGACAAATATAGAATTACTACAGCAGAGAATGGAGTGGAAGGTTTAAAACTAGCCAGCCAACAATCATTTGACTTGATTATTAGCGATGTCATGATGCCAGAAATGAATGGTTTTACACTTTGTGAAAAAATAAAAAACAATTTAATTACAAGTCATCTCCCTGTGATTCTATTGACTGCTAAATCTTTGGAAGAAAGCAAATTATCAGGTTATTCGAAAGGTGCAGATGGCTACATTGTCAAGCCATTTAACCCTGAAATGCTTTTAGTTAGAATTGAAAACATATTAACGCATAGAGAGAAACTAAGAGAGGTATTTAACAAAGAGCTCATGCTTACGCCAATGCATGAAAATATTGAATCTCCTGATGAAATTTTCCTCAGCCAACTTATAACCTTAATCAATGAAAATCTCGGAGAATCTGAATTCAATGTTGATTCCATGTGCAAATCAATGTTTTTGAGTCATATGCATTTCATTAGAAAGGTGAAAAAACTCACTGGTAAAAAGCCAATTCACCTACTCCGTTCTTTTAGAATGAAAAAAGCAAAAGACTTACTCTCACAAAACAAATTGACTATTGCTGAGGTGGCTTATAAGGTAGGTTTTGATCTTCCTAATTCATTCAGTAGAGCGTTTAAAAAGGAGTACCAGCAGACACCGTCAGAGTTTGTGAAAAGTTTGGGGAAGTTTCATTAATGAAAGAAAAATGAATGCCTCTCCTTCTTTGCTTCCTAAAAAATTGGGTAACATAGATGTCTATAAGAGATGATTTGGGTAAATTGAAGAGCTGGTCTAAAAATTTTAAACAAGTGTTTAAAAAAACGATTTAAACACTTGTTTAAATTAAGAAAGTTCTTTAAGTTTGCATCGTCAGTACTGATATAAAAGAAATTCATGCCGAAGAAAGAATTAGATACGGAGCAAAAAATCAAAGAGGCTGCTCGAAAGATATTCCAACAAAAGGGATTTGCAGGAACCAAAACCCGTGACATTGCAGAGGCTTCTGGAATCAATTTGGCTTTGATGAATTATTATTTTCGCAGTAAAAAGAAACTGTTTGATGAAATAATGATTGAGACCTTACAGTCCTTTTTTTCAGGGGTCATTGAGGTACTCAATAATGAGGAAACCACTATCAAGGAAAAGATAAATAAGTTCGTTGAACATTATATCGACATGCTTTCAGAAAACCCTAATGTTGCCAATTTCATTTTAGAATCAGTACGAGAAAGTCCAGAGGAATATGTTTCCAAAATAGGGCTTTTAGAAGGAGTAAAAGGGTCGGTGTTTATCAAACAATTTCAAGAAGCAATGATGAAAGGAGAAATCCCTCCCATCAATCCTATACATTTGATGATGAATTTAATGGGCCTAGTTGTTTTTCCATTTATTGCTCAACCGATGGTAACTACTGTTTTGGGGATCCCTAATGATAAGTTCTTAGATATTATTCAAGAAAGAAAAAGATTGATTCCCCTATGGGTTGAATCGATGCTAAAGATCCATTAAAAAATAAGTTATTCTTTTATTGATCCTTAAAGTGACTTAATTTTTTTTGGCCATAAGTTAAACAAATGATTAAAACATATGTATAAGAATTCAATTATTTTTACCGCCAATCTAATTGTGCTATTGACCTTTCAAAATTCAGTCAATGCACAAACTTTCGAACCATCCATCACCATCGAAAATTGCTACCAATGGGCAAAGGCTAATTATCCACTTGTGAAGCAATTAGACTTGATTGATAAAACGAACAGCTATAGTTTAAGCAATGCTTCAAAAGGAAATTTACCTCAGGTAACTATTAATGGACAAGCTACTTATCAGTCAGAGGTAACAGAAGTTCCTATCGATGTGCCTAATATTGAAATTCCGACTATTAGTAAATTTCAATACAAACTGTATGGTGAGGTTTACCAACCCTTAACCAATTTTTCAACTGTTGATGCTAAGAAAAAGCAAATTGAAAATAACGGAGAAATCGAAAAGCAAAGGATTGAAATTGACTTATTCAAATTAAATGAACGGATAGACCAACTCTACTTTGGAGCGCTTTTAATTGAGGAGAAAATTGACTTGTTGGGATTGATCCAAAATGATTTGGATAGTGCTTTAGTGAAGGTAAAATCTGCTATCGCAAATGGTACAGCGACAGTAACGGATGAGCAATTAATTGATGTCGAAAAAATATCCATAGTTCAACAGATTGATGAAAATCAATCCAACAAAGAAGCATTTATCCAGATGCTTGCGACCCTAACGGGTAAAGATTTGACAACAGCTACTCAATTAGCAAAACCTGATTATCTGGAAAACTCATTGGAGATTAATCGACCAGAACTTCATTTGTTCAACCTTCAAAGTAGTTCCATTAGCCTCCAAAACGAACAACTCAATAACAATATAATTCCGAACATTGGACTTTTCTTACAAGGTGGACTTGGAAGACCTGCTCTTAATTTTTTGAGCAATGATTTGAGTCCTTACTATATCGGAGGAGTCAAACTCAATTGGAACTTATCCAATTTTTATACTCAAAAAAACAATAGAGCATCTTTGATTATTGCGAAGGAAAAAATTAAACACCAGAGAAACACCTTTTTGTTAAACACCAATTTGACGCAAGTTCAGCAATCCTCAGAAATTAAGAAGTTTCAAAATCTTATTCAAGCTGATAAAGAAATAGTTGCGATTAGAGAGACGGTTTTAGAAACGGCTAAGGTCCAATTGGCCAATGGATTAATTACCACGATTGATTATATCCGTTTTTTGAACGAAGTCAATAAGGCAAGACAAACACTCCATTTACATGAGACGCAATTGTTGCTTTCACAATATAATTTGAAGACTACAAATGGAAATTAAAATTTTAGAAGAAATGGCATCTGTTGAGAGGTTCGAAAGGTTCGACCCCGCTGGTGTAAAATGAAACCTGCATTCAGGTTACTCTTTAGTTAGTTGTATCACCTGAATAAAGAAAAATGATTGCTCTTGAAATGCGATTTTAAACACATAGGCCTGTCCTGAGCTTGTCGAATGGGCACATGAGAACACATAGCCTTCTATCGCAGAAGCTCACATAGTAAAAATGCTATTCGCATTTTTTTACATAGTGCATACAGCTTCTCTTTGTGAACTGTGCAAAAAAGGTTGAAAACCTTTTACTATGTGTTCTTCTGCAAACTAAGCGCTATGTGTTCTATTGTGCCTATGTGTTTAAATCGCGTACTGGCTGACAGCTATATCTGATGGTGCATCTAGAGAGATCAGCAACCTAAAAACAGGGATAGTTTTATATCGTCAGCCTGTACATCCGACCCCAGCGGGGTCGCACCATAGATTCATGCTGAATAATTACAAAAAATAAAATTTAGAACTTAAAAATAAACAAAAATGAAAAATATCATCTCGTCATTCCTTTTAGTCCTGCTGCTTTCAGCTTGTACGAAACCCGAAAAAGATTACGATGCTTCTGGAAGTTTTGAAGCCATAGAAAGAATTATTAGTGCAGAGGCTACGGGGAAAATCCTGACTTTAAATATTGAAGAAGGTCAGTTACTAAAAGCAGGGGAAACCATTGGTAAAATTGATGTTAGCAATTTATCACTTCAATCCCAACAAATCGAAGCATCCATTGATGCTATTGCAAAAAAGACAAATGATGCTTCGCCACAAATAGAAATTTTAAAAGCTCAATTAAAAACACAGCAAGGGCAATCCGCCACTATTCAGCAGCAAATAAACAATTTAGAAAAAGAGGTGAAGCGTTTTCAAAATTTGGTGAATGCGAATGCTGTACCGCAAAAACAATTGGATGATTTAATCGGGCAAAAATTAGTCTTGCAAAAACAATTAGATGCTACAAAAATTCAATCAGATGTCATTGATGCTCAAATAACCGCTGCAAAGAAAAATGTCAATATTCAAAACCGAGCAGTGCTAAGTGAAATAAAACCCAATCAAAAAAGATTGGAACTCATTCAAAAACAAATGACAGATGGTCTTATCGTTAATCAGTTTGATGGAACGGTCACTTCACAAATTGCTTACGATGGAGAATTTACAAGCACGGGAAGACCGCTTTATAAAATTGCAGACTTATCTCAAATAACCCTTCGTGCTTATATTGGCGGGAACCAACTTCCGAAAATAAAATTAAACCAAGAGGTGACGGTCCAAACTGATGATGGCAATGGAGGGTACAACACAACTGAAGGAAAAATAACCTGGATCAGTAGCAAAGCAGAGTTTACGCCTAAAACCATTCAAACCAAAGATGAACGTGCGAATCTCGTCTATGCGATTAAAGTAAAAGTGAAAAATGATGGGACTTATAAAATTGGAATGTACGGGGAAATAAAACTGTAAATGATGAGATGTCCATGTTAAACAATGAATCATGCGAATCGCAGATAAAATCCCAGAGGGATGACATTTTATTAGCTAATAATAATCCGGAAATGATTGAGCTCCGTAGGAGCGCCACCACAAAAATGGGTACCGCTCCGATGGAGCTCAATTGTTTTTTTTTCGCTAACGCTACAAAAATGTCGCTCCTCTGGAGCTGTGGTTTATGCGTTTCGCTATATGTTGGTAAACCGAAAATACAGGTATATCCACAGTCTGTATAATCAGTAATTCGCATGAATCATATTTAATTTAGTAAGCTGCATCCGACTTTAAAATAAAAATAGACAAATGAATGATGTAATCGTCCAAAACTTATCAAAGAGCTACGAAGGAGGAACGATCCAAGCCCTTTCTAACATTTCTTTTACGGTTGAAAAAGGAGAACTGTTTGGGCTCATAGGACCTGATGGTGCTGGTAAAACGACCTTGTTTCGGATACTAACGACCTTGCTTTTAGCGGATGAAGGAACGGCTTCTGTGAACAATTCAGATGTGGTTTCGGACTATAAAGACATTCGAAGTAAGGTGGGTTATATGCCGGGGAAATTTTCCCTTTATCAGGATTTATCTGTTGAAGAAAACCTCAATTTCTTTGCTTCCATTTTTAATACGACTATTGAGGAAAATTATCATTTGATTGAAGACATTTATGTGCAGATAGAACCATTTAAAAATAGAAAAGCAG
>CAYTVR010000112.1:0-22124 GCA_964441245.1 uncultured Saprospiraceae bacterium
AAAAATTGGAATGGAAGGCTATTTTGATATCCAAGAAGTGCCAGAAGCTGTTTTGCAATATGTAGAACGAAATTATACGGAAATAGCCAATCGCTTTAATGTTCGTAGCGCCGGTAAAAAAATAAAACCTAGCCGCTTTGATTTTACTTTTGACATTTTAGATTCTAAAAATTTGACCAACCTTTTTGCTCCCAAGCTAGATACTCTTCGAGACATTAGCGCCAATGGATATTTTGATGGAATTAGAGATTCTATTTATTTAGAATTAGAAGTTCCAGAATTGGTTTTTGATAAATTTGAATTTGTAGATGTATTGTTGGATGTGGAAGGCTCAGGTAGCCGTAGTAATTTAGAATTTGAAATTTATCATACGAATCTCAACGGTCAAAAGTTTGAACCCCTAACTTTGATTGGTGAATTAAACCAAGATACTTTTTTCTTTGATATCGTTTCCACCAATTTTACGAGCATCTTCGATGACCTCAGCTTATCGGGAAGTATTTTTCCTTACGGAAAAGAAAACTTTCAAGTCAGCTTTCTTCCCTCTAATTTGGTCATCCTCAAACAAGAATGGAATATTGATGCGGATAATTTTATTCGTTTTGGAAAGAACTATGTCGAAACTAAAAATTTTGAATTGACTAGCAATGAGAAAAAAATTGTATTGCGAAATTTACAAGAGAGAGGTTTGCAATTGGGCTTAGAAAATATCTCATTAGGATTGATTGATGATTTTTGGGATTATGAAAATATGGACTTTAGTGGAAGCATCGATGTAGAATTAGAAGCAAAAGATATTTTTGATTTAGAAGGTTTGACCGTGACCGCTGTTTCTGACACCTTAGAAATCAATGGCGAAGATTGGGGGGCATTAAATATTAATGCTGAAATGCCGACGATGGAAGAACAAACGAATGCTTACATTACCATTACCAAAGGAGATGAACAATTAACGATAGAAGGGCATGTGCGACCGATCAAACAAGAAGCTAATTCATCCGGAGATGATTTTTCTGCGAACGTTACTATCAATCGCTATCCACTTCAGATTGCCGAATATTTTGTGCCCAACATTATTTCCAATACCATTGGTCGATTCGATGCGGACTTGAAATTGTACGGTCCTTTTAATCGACCAAACATTGAAGGGATGGTCAGGATTTATGAAGCGGGTTTAACGATTAACTATCTTAAAACACGATACGAAATTAAAGATTCTTATACTAAAGTGTCGAATTATATGTTTGATTCTTCCGATAATATTTTGACGGATTCTTTAGGCAATGAAGCGGTGATCAAAGGTGGATTTGTACACGATCATTTTAAAGGCTTCGGATTGGATGCAGCGATTTCTTCTGATCGATTTTTGTTTTTGAATACCACCAAAGAGGACAATGAAGTTTATTATGGAACGGCTTTAGGTAGTGGGAGAGTAACCTTTAAAGGACCGATTAAACAAATTGATATTGACATAAATGCCAAGACTGGATCGGGTACGAAAATTATGATTCCAATTGTTTATGGAGACCAAACGAAAGGTGTCGATTTTATCAACTACATCGAAGAAGAAGATAAAATTAAGATCAATGTTGGCGAAACGAAAGTGAGTGAATTGAGAGGCGTTTCCGTAACCATGAATGTAGATATGACTCCAGATGCCGAAATATTATTGATTTTTGACGAACAGTCAGGTGATATTATTCGAGGACGAGGAGAAGGTGAAATTGAATTTGCGGTGTCTCGTACCGGAGAGATTACTATGTACGGAACCTATGAAATTGTTGAAGGGGAATATTTATTTACTTTACTCAATTTGATCAACAAACCATTTACGGTTAAACGTGGTGGAACGATTGTTTGGGAAGGTGATCCGTTTAATGCCATCTTGAATTTAGAAGCGGAATATAAAGATTTGAGAACTTCCTTGACCAATTTTGTATCGGAATTTATAGATCCTGATGTGAGTCCAAATTTAGCTTCAGATGCCCGAAAGATTCGAGATATTGATCTCACGATGTTTTTGAAAGGACAATTATTGCAACCTAAAATTGACTTTAGTATTGACTTTCCAGACTTGGATGGAGAGCTAAGAAATCTGACAGATTCTAAATTGAGAATCATTCGCCAAGATCAAGCAGAGCTTAATCGTCAAGTATTTGGTTTGCTGGTCATTGGAGAGTTTATACCATCTGGTGGAGCGAATACCTTCCAAGGTGGAGGACTCATTCCGATTAACACTTTGACAGAATTATTGTCCAATCAATTGTCTATTTATTTTACAGATTTATTGTCATCAGCCTTTACAGATGTTGGATTTATTTCGGGAGTAGATTTAGATGTTAACTATAATATATATCAAGGAACGGAAATAAGTGGGACGACGGTTAAAACCGGAAGTGAAATTCAAGTTCGTCCGAAATTGGATCTATTTAATGATCGGCTTTCTGTGAAATTAGGTGGAAATATTGATTTTGGTGGAGGCTTTGCAGGATCTGACGGCGCTTTTTTGGCAGGTGATGTAGTCGTTGAATATGCCTTGACTAAAGATCGACGATTAAAAGTTCGTTTTTATCAATTGACTGATCAAACCTTTGCTGATCGTGGTCGACGAAACAAAAAAGGTTTAGGCTTCAGCTATCGAAGAGAGTTTGACTCCTTTAGAGATTTTATAAAAAGCATGAAAAATAAAAAATAGTTAATCCCAAAAACCATAAAACCAACAAACTACAACTTTCCTTAAAAAAGCAAACTTCCAATTCTCACCATCGTGCTTCCTTCTTTTATGGCTATTTTATAATCACCAGACATGCCCATCGAAATTTCTTTGAAAGAATGGACCCCATCAAAATGACTGGATTGAAGTTGATTGAAAATTTCTTTTAGCTTTTTAAATTCGTTTTGGACTTGATCCATATTATCTGTAAAAGTGGCCATTCCCATGACACCAACCACTCGAATATTTTCCAATTGTTGAAATTGATCTGAAGCTAAAAAAGCATCCACACTTTTCCAATCAAAACCATATTTGCTCTCTTCTTGTGCAATTTTAAATTGCAATAAAACATCAATGCATCGCTCATTTCTCTTGGCTTGTTTATTGATTTCGACCAAGACTCGATCACTATCAACAGAATGAATGAGGTGGACAAAAGGGGCAATATGTTTTACTTTTTTAGTTTGTAAATGTCCAATAAAATGCCACTCAATATCTTTGGGTAATTGAGCTTGTTTGTCAACTAATTCAGGAACTCGGTTTTCACCAAATGCTCGTGGTCCTTGTCGATATATTTCTTGAATAGCTTCTAAACTTCTGGTTTTCGAGACCACAACTAATTGGGTCGAAGTATTTTTAAGATCAGTTAATACCGTTGATAACATAGAGGTAATAAAAAATGGTTCTTCGATAAATTTTGTATTTGGTCGCTGTTCATCTCATTTTATGAATATCCATGCGTACATAAAGGATTTGTCGAAGAAGGTAAAAAATTAAAATATTGAGATATGGAAGTTTTGTTTTTTACTTTAAGCAAAATTAATTACAAGGTTCTGCATTAAAATCTTTGTGCCCTCGGTAACAATTCCAAGAACGAGTCGCTTTACTTATTTGCCAAAGCCCATTCGCTTTTTCTAAGCGCATAATTAACATGCTTCCTTTAACAGAATCATCTAGCAAACCATCATCCTTGATGGTCACCAGTAATTGATCAAAATTTTCACCATTAGGTGCTTCTAGGTCGATGGTCTTTTTTCTACAATCCATCGATTCTCCTCCAAATTTTAGCGCTACCAAAACAGGCGATTGCGTCCATTCACTTCCTTCTTTTTGAGCACTTTTGATTTCATTGTTAAAAGTAGTGACTGCCACGACTTGACCATTTTTTTCTATACTAGCAATCGAGTTAGAAGGTTTTTTTTCTTCTTTATTGGCAGAAGTAGACACTTGTGCTTTTACAGTGGTCGTATCAATGGTAGTAGAGCCACCTTCTGTTGTGGAGACATCACAAGCGGATAGGTAAATGAATAAGAAGGAGAAGAATAGAATTTTTAGCGAATGCATAATGGTTATTTTAATACAAATCAATCTTCAAATTTAGAGAAAAAACGGAGAGGAAGTGGTGTTTTATTGTAAAAATTGAAATTCTTTGCCCTTTCTCTAAAAATTTAGTTTTTATTTAACAGCTGTTGCAAAACTATTTTTCCTCTTTTCGTCGTTTCAAAATAATAAAACGAACGGCAAATCCATTTTTATAACAAAAGAGAACATTATGAATAGTTACAATCCCAAGAAAATAGAGCGAGCTACTCGATTAAAAGCAACCATTTTAACCGTCGTTATCTATGGTACTTTGTTGGGTGGATTATGTACTTTGACCAACTCTGATCCAACTGAACTACCGATAAAAGTAAAAGAATGGATTGAAAATATTCAGAAAGACGATAAATCTCCAAAGCCGGCCCAAGCTTAAACGGCTGTAAAAACGAATAATAGATGCTATTAAAAAAGCAGAAATAGTGAGTGATCACCTTTTCTGCTTTTTTAATCTAAGAAGGACTGATTAAGTTTTACTTCTGAAACAAACCATGTAGTTCGGCTTGAACCATATTCACCACTTTTCCAAGATCCTCTGGTCTATTTTTAAAATCAATATTATCGGCGTTGATCACCAACAAATTACCTTCGGTGTAACCCGAAATCCAGTCATCATATCTTTCATTCAAACTTTTCAAATAATCCAAGCTCATACTGCCTTCATAATCACGTCCTCTACTTTGGATATGAGAGACCAATGTTGAAATATCCGCTTTTAGGTAGATCAATAAATCTGGTGCCTGAATTTGAGAAGTCATTAGTTTGAATAGGTCAAAGTAATTTTCAAAATCTCTAGTCGGCATCAATCCCATATCATGCAGATTTGGAGCAAAAATAAATGCATCTTCATAAATAGTACGATCTTGAATAACCGTATGATCTCCTTTATGGATGTCTAAAATCTGACGATATCGATTATTTAAAAAGTAGATTTGTAGGTTAAAGGACCAACGTTTCATATCTGTGTAGAAATCACTTAAATATGGATTGTCATCAGTCGATTCGTAGTGAACTTCCCATCCAAAGTGTTTTCCCAATTGAGTACAAAGTGTCGTTTTCCCGGCCCCGATATTTCCAGCAATGGCTACATGCTTGATATCTGGTGTTGTTTGGTCATTAGTCATTCAAATAGATTTTGCTTAATTCATCTGCGAAAATACAATTCCTTGCTCTATTTCCTGCGAATTCGCTACAAGATTTTCGAAATTAATTTTGACAAAGAAAATCATACTCGTTTGGTATGCTTATTATTCCAAAATAGAAGAAGGACCTGATTTTGTTGGCCTTATCCTTTTTTTAAATCTTCTGAATCTTTGACCTTTTGCAAAATGTATTTAATTTGTGGGTTTGAACGATTAAATTGTAGCGATTATCGAATAAATCATTATGAAGATAGATAAAACCTTAATTTCAAAACTAGAAAAACTAGCGCGCCTAGATCTTTCTCAAGAAGAAAAAGACCAACTCGAAGGAGATTTGAATAAAATTCTCCAAATGGTAGAAAAAATGGAGGAACTAGATACCTCAAAAGTAGATCCTTTAGTTTACATCTCCGAGGAAGTCAATGTTTTTAGACCAGACGAAGTGAATAACCAAATGGATCGAAAAGCAGCACTTTCAGTAGCCCCTAAGCAAGATGGCGAACATTTTAAAGTGCCAAAGGTGATCGATAAGAAATAGCGCTCGAAGGTCTTTGATTTTTAGAAAATCTGTAAAAACGAACAAACTATGGACGGTATTATTTCAGTTAATGATTTGAAAAAGACTTATGTGATGGGGATGGAAAAAGTGCATGCATTGCAATCTATCACCTTGGATATTCAGAAAAATGAGTATGTTGCTTTGATGGGACCATCTGGTTCTGGTAAATCTACATTGATGAACCTTTTGGGATGTTTAGATACCCCAACGAGTGGCAACTATTTTTTAAATGGTACCAATGTAAGTGATATGGAGGATGGAGACTTGGCTGAAGTTCGTAACAAAGAAATTGGCTTTGTTTTTCAAACCTTTAATTTATTACCTCGATTATCTTCTTTGGATAATGTCGCTTTGCCTTTAGTTTATTCTGGCATGAGCAAGTCACAACGTTCAGAGAAAGCAGCCGCAGCTTTGGCCGCAGTTGGATTGGGAGATCGAATGGATCATAAACCCAATGAATTATCGGGAGGACAACGACAACGGGTAGCGATTGCAAGAGCATTGGTGAATGATCCTGCTATTATTTTGGCTGATGAGCCAACGGGTAATTTGGATACTAAAACGTCCATTGAAATCATGGAAATTTTAGAAGAAATTCATAAAAAAGGAAATACCGTCATTCTTGTTACTCACGAGCCAGATATATCAGAACATGCCCACAGAATCATTCGACTTCGAGATGGCTTAATTGAAAGTGATATTCGAAACGAAAACATTGTCAGTGCATATGATACGACCCATCGTTACAAACAATCCTAAGAGCATCTTTAAATTTTTGCTTCTTAATTATCAGTTCTCATAAATTTTAAACATGCTCTAACAGAATAGATCCTCATCGATAAAGATTGTCCCAAATATCACATAAATTTTATATCATAAATTTAGTGACCATGTAGAAATATTGTACATTTAATGAACCCAATTTGAGTCATGGGTAGCTGTTCGAAAATAGGGATAGTTACTTTATAAAATGTTTACAATATGACCTGCCAACTGAAGATTCACCATTTATTGATTCTCTTTTTTTTTAGTGCTTGTGCCAATGACATGTCACCTGAAAAAATGCCTATTGATAGCTCTCGCAAAAGTTTCTTTGGACTGATGCAAGGGCATATGGGACATCAAATGACTTTGACCACTAATTTGACGAGTCTACTTTTAGATAAAGAAAATGAAGCCAATCAATCTGCGATATTATCCTGCAAACATGGTGCGAAGGATTGTTTTAAAATAGATATAAAAGTAAGTCCAAGAGGTAAAACGAGAAAAAAATATTGTTCCTTTCCTCCAATCAAATTAGATTTTAATAAGGACGATTTAATTTTGCGCGGATTGAATCAAATAGATCATTATAAATTGGTGACTCATTGCAAAGGTAATGAGGTGAATGAGGAAATTTTGTTAAAAGAATATGTAGTTTATCAATTGTATCATTTCCTTACGGAAAAAAGTTTGAGAGCGCAACTGCTTCAAATGACCTATGAAGATTCAGAAGAAAAGATCGATGATATCGAAAAGTTCGCCTTCTTGATAGAACCGATTGAGGAATTATGCCTTCGCGAAAAAAGTAAACAATTAGATAAGGATAATCAAAAATTGAAAGCGATTGATGCGGAGCAATATAAACTGCTGACGCTATTTCAATACATGATCGGAAATACAGATTGGAATTTATCGAAAAAGCATAATATAAAATTGATTAAAAAAGGAAATGGAAGTCCCGTTCCTATTCCATATGATTTCGATTATTGTGGTTTGGTGAATGCACCTTATGCTGTTCCTCATCCACAATTACCAATAAAAAATGTGCGAGAGCGCCTATTTCAATATCGATCAAAAAATCCGGATATAGCAGATGCTTTAAATCATTTTCAAAAACAAAAGGAAACTTTATTAACTTACTGCCAAAATTTCCAATACCTTGATGAAGCATCAAAAACTGATTTAGTCAATTACTTAGAATCTTTTTATGCGATCATCGATAACCCTGAATTAACCAAGGAAAAATTGTTTAAACGCAAGGGCAAATAGTGTCAGGGTGTACTGCTGGCAAAGCATTAAAAACTCCTCAACGCTGAAAGACCTTAATACTAAATTTAAAATAATGTCATTTAAAATTTATACAAAAACCGGCGATAAAGGGCAAACTTCTCTTTTTGGCGGACAACGCCTACCCAAACATCATATCCGTATTGAATCTTATGGAACAGTAGATGAACTCAATTCCTATGTTGGTTTGGTAAGAGATCACGTCATCGATGATAAAATTCGGGAAGTATTGAAAGAAATTCAAGATCGTTTGTTTACCATTGGCTCCAACCTAGCAAGTGATCCATCGAAAAATATGTCAACACCAGATGTAATTGATACAGATGTCGAATTATTGGAAAAGGAAATGGATCGGATGAACGAAGAATTGCCAGATCTAAAGAATTTTATATTACCAGGAGGGCATCCAAGTGTTTCATTTTGCCATGTGACCAGATGCGTTTGTCGAAGAGCAGAACGCTTGGTCGTCGCTTTGGATGAAACAGAAGGTGTACCACCTATATTGATTCAATATCTAAATCGTTTGTCTGATTATCTTTTTGTTTTAGGTCGACAAATGGCAAAGGAGCTTGGCGCCACTGAAGTGACTTGGCATCCAAGAAAGGCTTAGGAACATGCAAACAATTACTTATAGCAGTTTGAGCATTATTTTCCTTTTCTCTTCCTTAAAAAGCCTCGTGACAGCCCTGCTATCCCTATGTTTTTTGCCTCGATTAAAGAAAAAATATTTACTCCTCTTTG
Source organism: uncultured Saprospiraceae bacterium (assembly GCA_964441245.1). Lineage (GTDB taxonomy): Bacteria > Bacteroidota > Bacteroidia > Chitinophagales > Saprospiraceae > JALZUU01. The sequence continues at coordinate 8,582 of CAYTVR010000112.1, forward strand.
TTATAACATAATATTCACCTATTCCTTAATAGGTTTGTTTTAATGCTAAAAAAATAGGTGCCTACTTAGAGGAGCAGAAAAATGAATGAAATTAAATATTGAATGACCGAGCAAGCAACAACTATAAAAGAAAAATTATTAAGACCAAAAGTATTAGAGATAGCCAAATATTTATTGGTTATTGGAGTGATTGTTTTTATTAGTTTTTTATTTCCAGACGATATTAAATTTAAATATGAATTTGATCGTGGTCAGACTTGGCATTATAGTGATCTAATAGCTCCTTTTGATTTTGCGATTCAGAAATCAGAAGGTGATATTAATTTAGAATTGACAGAGTTAGAGGAAGATTATTTTTTATATTTTGAACATGATGCAGACATTGCTCGACAACAAAAAAAAGGATTTAGTGCTGCTTTTAAGAGTCAATTAGAAAGCGTAAAAGTAGATGGCCAATTTGAAGATGTATTGTTAAATTCAAATATTTATTATGATTATGGGATTCGATTTATTGATCGAATTTATGATCAAGGAGTCATTGGGGCAGAAGAAAAGTTGTTGGACAAAAATGATAGTTTTGTCATTAAAGTTCGAAGAGGAAATACGACTTCAGGACAAACTTTAGGTAATATTTTGAATCCTGATAAAATTGAAAATTGGATCAGTGACTCCTTGTTCAACAGTGGATTAAATGAAGCTGAGTTTTTAATACCACTACTCAAAGATGTTTTTATTCCCAACCTTTTTTATAATAAAGAGCTCACTGATAAATTTTATCAACAACAAGTTGGAGGTATTTCCACTACCCGTGGAATGGTTCGAAAAGGAGAATTAATTGTCACCTCAAATTCTGTAGTCACCGACGATATCTATCAAAAGTTGGTTTCCTATCGAGAACAATATCAAAGAGAAATTACCAATAATAATTCTTTCCTTGGTGTATTTTTAGGTTACTTTTTATTGACTAGTTTAATCATTGGAGTATACCTAGCTTATTTGAAATATCATGCAAAAGATGTTTTTGCGAGTTTCAAAAAAATGTTATTTGCCCTGAGTTGGTTGGTGATTTATAGCTATTTGGTGTATGCTGTGGATGGAAATGAAAATTTGAGTTTGTACCTGATTCCATTTTGTATTGTTCCGATAGTAGTGAAAATATTTTACAATGAACGCTTGGCTTTGTTTACACACATTGTCGTAGTGTTGATTGCCAGTTTTCTTTCTTCCTTAGGATATGAATTTACTTTTTTACAAATTTTGGCAGGAATCGTTGCTGTATTGAGTAATATAAAAGTTCGTGATTGGAGCCAATTTTTCTTTTCCATGTTGTATATTTTTCTGGCCTATGCGATTGCGTATTTAGGACTTTCTTTAATCGGTGAAGGAAATTTGGCGACCATTGATTGGAGTTTTTATACTTGGATATTCCTAAATGTATTTTTGACTTTATTGGCTTATCCTTTGGTTCCATTACTGGAAAGATTATTTGGATTTACCTCTGCGATTACTTTAGTGGAATTATCGGATATGGATCGTCCTTTGTTAAAAGAACTGTCGATCAAAGCTCCAGGTACTTTGCAACATTCTCTTCAGGTGGCAAATCTTGCAGAAGCAGCTGCCGCTAAAATTGGTGCCAATCAATTGTTAGTAAAAGTTGCAGCCTTATATCATGATATTGGAAAAATTGGAAAGCCCACCTATTTTATTGAAAACCAAACAGGTCATAATCCTCACGATAAAACAAGTGATTTAGAAAGCGCTAAAATAATTATTGAACATGTTTCCGAAGGAGTGGCGATGGCACAAAAAAATCGTCTTCCGGAGTTGTTGATTAATTTTATTCGAACTCATCACGGCACTACTAGAGTAGAATACTTTTATAGAAATCATATCAACAAAAATCCAGGCGGAGAAGTGGATGAACATGCCTTTCGATATCCGGGACCTCGTCCACGTAGCAAAGAGGAAACGATTTTGATGTTAGCAGATTCTATTGAAGCTGCCGCAAAAAGTTTAAAGAATCCAAAGGAAAAAGATATCCAGAATTTAGTTGACAAAATCATTTCTGGAAAGATAACCCACGGTCAATTAGAGGACTCGGAAATGACTTTTGAAGAGTTGGAAGCTTCAAAAAAGGAATTTAAAAAATTACTTAAAAGTATCTATCACGTTAGAATTGAATATCCCGAGGCCAAGAAATAAGTTAAAATTTTTTATCCAAATATCATTTAAATATTCCTTCTGCATCTTCAAGATAAAATACTGCTTCTCGCTATATAATGAGTTCAATAGAACTCATATAGCATTAGCTGCTATTGCCGTTGTACCTTGTTTTGACTGTGGTATTTATTTTTCTTTCAATTTTAAACAATTCTTGCTTTTTAAGAAACTTAAATACTCTTTCATTTTCTCTCGTTGACAAAAAGTTGATGTTTAAGTCTATAATTTCTTTTTTTAAATGTACTGTAACAACATTGCTTCCAAATGATATTTCATTTATCTCATTGATATTGATTCCTTCAGTTTCATTGTCTTTTTCATTAATTATCTGCAGTATATTTCTGTCTTCATCATCATTAAAAATTCTTATGCTAACTAAAGGTAAGTAGAATAAAATTTTAAGGAAAAACAACAAACAAAAAAGGCTATTTATAATTAGAAGTTTAGTATTTGTTAGATGAAAATAAACTGTAATTGATAATAAAACCAATACTAAATTTATCCATCTTTTCTTATTTAGTTCTTTTCTATCTTCTTTTGTTTGCACCCAAATGACCTTTCTTTTAATTGCGTTTTCCAACTTTGAAATTTTTCGATAAACAATGTTTTTCTGTATTAAAAAAAGAATAATAGTTAGTTGAATTATTATAATTGCATAAGAAAGAAAGTATAAGCCAATTGGTGTTATTAATGTTGCACTGCCTATATACAACCCAGATATAGTTGATTGAATCCAAGTCGGTAATAACCTACATGAATCTATCATTTCATCTAATATTAATAATCTTTTTTTCTTCACACTTGGTTTTAAACTTCGTCAATTATTTTAAGGATTCTTCAATTGGGTAGTATTGTTCCTTTTATCACAGCCAACGGATTGGCTAAATGCAGTAGTTGGCGAATGGGGACTATTGACATTTTAGCTTTTGTTAGTGGTATACTTTATTCATGCTACAAATATTTTTACTATTTGAATGAAATCTTGATTTGAAACCTGTAAGAAGTACTGACCTGAAGGTAGATCAGGAATATCCAATTTCAATTTCTCTTCATCATAAACTGCGGATTTTTTTAACATAACTTTTCCTAAATAATCAAATAAAACCAGCTCAAGATTCAAGTGTTTTTTGTCGAGATCAAGATAGATAAAGTTTTTTGAGGGATTTGGATAAGCCTTGACATTGTAGTTCATTTGAGAATCATCATTATTTATTGATGTAATTTGACAATTCTCAAAATAATCAACATTCAGATCATAAGTATTTCGCATGACTTGTAGCTGTTGTGGTGTAAATTCATTGACACAATGGAGTTGACTGTAGCTCATAAAATTCGTTATGCTTGGGTTGAAAGCTTCGTTATTCGAATCGAAAACAGAATTTGGATATAACCAAGAACAACTGGTACTATCAACATCAGAGCGTACCAATCCGTGGTCAGCATCTGTATCACATAACAAATCTCCAGCAATATCGCAATTACTTCCATTGACAAGTTCCGCTCCAAACCGCGTTTCAAATGTATGGTATAAGCCAAAAAAGTGTCCAAGCTCATGGGCAATCAAACCATAGGTTGCTCCTTGTCCCAATATGAAAAGATAATCATCATTTGTAAATAAGCCTCCAACAATGGTGGAAGCACCTCCAGCGCCAGTTCCACTAACGGTATTCGGCATAAAAATATTTACATGTCCACTTTCGTGAAGAGAGTCAAGAAGTAGACCATTAAAATCTATTAATGGATTTACATTATCGTCATCATATACAATATTTAGCAGACATAACTCAGCTTTTAAATTAACGGTTAATAAATATTGATTGATAGAGTCAAGTGCTTGAAGGAACAATTCTGGTGTCATTTCATTTCCTTCTCCGTTGCTATCGGTGATAATGTGCAAGGCAATGGGAATAATATCAACACTTCTTGTCCTAAAGGCTGTTTCAACGATGTCCGCAGAGAAATTGGGATTAAATTTAAAATTTGTTTTACAAAATGATTTATCTACTTGCGCAAAAGTCACTCCCTGAATAAAAAACATTAATACAACAATTACACTTCTCACTAGCATAATATTACAATTCATCTTCCTATTTTTTTTATCATTAAAGTCTAGCATATATGGCGTAGCCTTACTAGGTCATACTTTATATTTTAAATATGAAAGTACGATATTAAATGAAAAAGAAAAAATACATGATGGCAGCGGCTTTGAGTAAAGGACTAAGCGTAATGGCCATGTATGTATTATTAGCTTCCGCGTTTTTTTTCATCTAATATGTCCTCAAGATATATCTTATCTATTGCTTCAGTGTAATTGTCATACATTGATCTGCCTAGCCTATAGAGCTCTTCTGCTTTATTAAGGTTGTGTTGATACGCTTTGATTTGCTTGAGTTTTTTATAAGTCAAAGCAAGATAAAAATATGATTCCGCTATTTCATTATTCTTGATTTGTTGATTAAATACCTCAATTGCATTTTTATAATTGGTCATTTCAAATTCGATTACTCCATAATGGTAGTCATTATAGAGATCGGGTGAGTAATTTTTTGAATTCATTTTATTTTCAAATAGTTCTTTGGCTGTATTAAGTTCGCCGATTTCCTTATAACAGAGTGCAAGAGCAATTTCTAAATGGTAATCTGCTGTTTGGCAATACCCAATATCATAATTAGTTAACTCCTTTAATTGCTCTATGTCAGCAATGGCTCCTTTGTAATCTCTAAGAAATTGTAATCTACACCATCCTCTATATCCTAAATATTCAGTTGGAGAAATATCTACAGCTTTATCTATTAACTGTTTCCATGCTACAAATTGTCCTCGTTTCAGATATGGAATTGATTTTTGTTGATAAGCGTAAGCAATTGAAGGGCATTGTTCAATTGATTTGTCAAATAATTCTTGGGATTCAAATGAGCCTTGTTTATACCTTATTGCTTTCATAGCGGTCTTGCATGCTTGATAACAAATGGCATCACTTTTCAGCAATTCACAATTTGGCTGAGAAAACGTTATGGTAGCTGACGCTATGGCTATGAGGATAATTAGAAATCGTTTCATGGTAATATTTTGGTAATTTGACCATTTTGAATTTTGAAGGTTAAATATTGATAGAAGTCAAAAGTTTGCTCACCATTACTTCTTGGAATCCAACTATTTAACGCTATTACGATGGCCATAAGTTGCTGAGTTATTTCAGTATCAAATTCTTTTGGTTGATAATTAGAATCCATTTGTTCCATTCTGAATCTTCCAGATTCGCCTTTACAGTTGATTAAAAATCTAATAGTGATAAATCCATTTTCGTTTGGATTTTGATTGTATGAATAAGCATTAAGTATTTCTGCTTCCAATCCTCTTTTTTCACCTTTGTAGTTGGGGGGAGTATCAGATGATTTTCTTACATAATATTCCTTTATTAGGTCTTCATTGCAAATCTCAAATGATGGAGTATCTAAATTCGGATCGAACGCAATGTTTCCTACATCTTTATATTTTACAGATTGACATCCAGCAATTAAAACTGCCATTAATAATATGATGTATTTTTTCATTTATTTCTTTTTATGGAAGCCAACCAATAGATTTACTTAGCCTTAAAACCATATGGGCAATGCCGACAACCATTTTCACAACAATAGCCTCTTTTTTTTAGATAATGTTTCGTGAAAACGTATGCGCCATTTTCAATATAGAAATCGATATTCTCTATCAAAGGCGAATCTTTTTTTGGCTGGTTCTTTTTTTTATCATTCATTATTTAAAGGAAAAATAGTTGACTAACAACAATGCTAATAAATGAACAATGGCTTCTCCTAAAAGTTAGAAGAAGCCATTATTTTATTGATGTTTTTAATTTTTATTTCGCCAAAACTATTTTTGGAAAGCGAGCTTTCGCAAACTCAAAACTTCCAAATAATACACCAACATAGAATAAATCTCCAGCGATCGTATTCATAAAGAAAGGTAATCCTGCACTCATACAAGTCATCAAACCTTCCATGGTATTAGGATAAAAAGACATAGGGTCTAAGTACCAAGCCCCAAAGTTAGTAATCAAGAAAAATAGAGTAGAAGCGACTAAACTAGAACCAATGACCGTAATGAAATTTATTTTCTTCAAAGAAAGTAATCCAAAAATAGCGATCAATGCAAATCCACCATAAACAAACATCCAACTAGAAGTGAACCAAGTAAATCCTTGATAATATTCTGGATATGTTATAGGCATGACTACATTATTAATAATCAGATCACTGATCCATAAGGATACCAAAGGAATAATAAATGCCCAGTATTTTTTAGTGAAATAAGCTGCACCAAACAAAGCCATGGCACCAATAGGGGTGAAATTAGGAGGATGTGGAAGCAAGCGAGAAATCGCAGCTAGGAAAATGGCCACTGCAATAATTCCAAAACGTAAATTGATCTTATTTTTCATCTGTTTAAAATTTTTCTGCAGCTATTAAAATTGCAGAATCCCGAAAGCTTTCGGGACTGCACCTATGTAACCGCTGCGCTCTCCCATAATATTTATTAATCATACACTTGCGTGTTAATTATGATTAATAAATATCATGATCGTTTCATGTAATTGTATTCAGTTTTATCGATATAGCTGTTCAAGTGATTGTTTTAGTGAAAACGCACCTGAGCAAATTTTCATCACAAAAGTAGGGTAAAATAAACGGAAATACTATTTTGAGTAAAAAGAAAATGATATGAATTTTGATGACGTGAAGATTGCTCAAATTGAAGATATTCCGCTTTTGATGGATATTTTTATTAAATGCACCGATCATATGTTGGCGAAAGGAATCCAGCAATGGCATTATGACTATCCTAATGAGCAAGTCATTTCAAAGGACATCAAGAATAAAGCACTTTTTATGATTAAGAACGAGTTAGGTGCTTTGGCAACGATTACTTTGAATGAACAACAAGATCAACAATACAAAAATATTCGATGGAAATATACAGAAGGAAAGGTGCTGGTAATTCATCGTCTTGCGGTGCATCCTCGGAGTCAAGGAATGGGTTTAGGAAAAAAACTGTGTCTTTTTACAGAGAATTTTGCTCAAGCAAATGGATTTTCCATCATTCGTCTCGATGCTTATGCTGGAAATCCTGCTTCAAATCATATTTATACCCAATTAGGCTATCAGAAAGCCGACGGACTCTGTCATTTTCACAATAATCCCCTTCCTTTTTATTGCTATGAAAAAGAGATTTGAAAAATTCAATCGGAGCTACTTGATAGAATTTTTAAAAAATGACCAATTACAATGCAATGAAGATCTCGCCATGAGGGAAACCAAAGGGCGGATAACCAATTAGTTCCTAACTTTTCATCTTAATCACCTGATCATTCTCTCCATCCTTAATTTCCAAAATATCCTTATGCGAATTGATAAATTCAGTGAAAGAACGGAAACCAAAGTTGGCTTCATCAAACTTAGGATCTAATCGTCTCATCATTGGTTTTACCTGTGCTTTATAGACAAAATCAGTATTGTATTGATTCAATAAACGACGTACAGAAGTAGCCAGTAGACGTTTAGTTTTTCTTACATTTTTAACATCTTTTGAGCTTGTTTTAAGTTTTTTCAAGATCTTCTCGGAATCTTGATCAGAGGATTTGGCAAGAATAGTGGTGTAAAAGTTAAACTCATTACAACCTTTGACGAAGTAGTCGTTAGTAGTCTCTTGGATACCAATTCCAATGATGTATTTCCCTCTTTGTTTCAATTTTTGAGCAACTCCGATATAATCACTATCTCCTCCAATGATCACAAAATGCGATAAATGAGGAAATGCATTCGCGTCTTCCAGGATATCTAGCGACATACGGATGTCTGCACCATTTTTTGAGTGACTACCTCGTGGATAGAGCTGAATCAGGTCGATGGAAAAGTTGAGTAAGTCTTCTTTGTATTTTGAAAATGAGGTCCAATCTGCATATGCCTGTGCTACTGAAATATCACCAAAGGAAGCGATGAATTCCATAATGGCCTGAATATCAATTACTTTAGGCTCGTGGGTGAAGCGTTTTTTCTTTATTTTTGGATCTCGATTTTTGATGGAAATATGAATATTATCGAAATCCCAGTATACGGCTACCTTAATCGGTTTTTTATCGTTCATAGTGTTTTTTAAATATTGATTGGTCTAAAAATAGGATCAATTGTAGTTAAATCCTAATCCTTTCAACCTTTGCTACTAAATTTAATTAGCTTCCTTATGCTTTATATATAGTTCAAACTTAATTTTTTTACTAAATGTTACAGTTTTTTGGTGTTATAGTGTTTTTGTGTTGTCGGATATTGATTATTGGCTATTCTCTAAGCCCTAAGTATCCATAACACCTAAACACGACAATACCACAACACCAATTACCTTATTCATTAAAAGTCTCCATTCTGATGTCATCAATATATAGAGGTTTTGGACTTCCAGCGGTCCAAATGCCAATTTTTACTCGATTAAAGGACTCTTTAGGTACTTTTACATCCATATGTATATTGGTATGTTGATGCGGAGGTAACATTCGACTGAGTCTAATAAATCGGCTTTTAATAACTTGGCCATTTTTTTGAAATTCTATAATAAATTGAGGCATTTTCCACATGTTCCATTCCTTTTGTGGAGCGAAAAAGTAACCTTCCACACGAATCCATTCTGATTTAATTTGTGAAGCATCGACATACATTTCAGGAGCATATGGAGCGTCTTTACTTAAGAAAATCGCTCTTTTACCTGCGTGACTATGTTGGTTTTGCACCAAATTAGTATCGGGATGTTCTTCAAAACTACTTCTAAATACCTCTTTAACCTGAAAACGTCTTCCTGTAAAATCTTCGTTTGTGTCTAATAATTTTCGATCAGTATCTGGAACGCTTAATCGACCAAAAATTCGCCAATAATAAGCTTCTGTCATTCGATCTGCTACTAATGGGCCAAATTCGGTATGTGATTGATAAGTGGTCACAAGGTTAAACCATGTGCAAAAAAGAAAAATACCAATACCCATATTTTTAATCCAGTTTTTGCTATTTAATATAAAAGACACAAAAGCGGCTAAAGGAAAGATAAGAATGGCATAGGATTGTACTAATGCTCTTTGTCCTAGACTTCCACCATACCACCAAATTGACCATGCAGAAACAATGTACAAGTTGAGCGCAAAGAAAATGGCTGTAGACCAAAAAAGTGCTCTATTTTTTAACCATAAAAAAACAAAACCGACGATTGAACAAAACATCAAAGGGGTATATACAAACCATCCCTTTCGATAGCTGATCAATACGTTTTTGATATGTGGACTCAACCAGTCAAATCCTTGATCTTCATAACTATAAAACAAAAAGTCCCCAGAATATATTTTCCAGTAAATCATTTGGATCGAGCCAACTAAGATAGTGCAAAGCATGGCAACCGCTAGTTTTGAAAAGTGCTTTTGCCAAAATTGAAGCCGATTAACAAAATCTTTCCAATGTTGAATGCCCCATAATAATGGAATCAATACAGATATGATTTCCACTGGTCTAGTGATCGTTGCTAAACCTATAATGCATCCGATAGCGATACTCCTTTTGATATTAGGCGATTCATACCATTTTATACTATTCCAAATCAATAAAGTATAGAGTGTAAATAAATAATTATGGGCCATCGCTCCATCAATAGCGGAGTAATTTAAATAATTTGTGGCGAAAGCCAATAAAACTAAAGTAACTGCAGTGACTTTTTCGTCAAAATATCTCAAAAGTATCTTTCGTCCAAACCACAATCCAATAAAGGAGACGAGTATACTTCCCCAAGTAATACATAACTGAAAAGGATAGGAAAAACCATCGACAGGATAGGCACCTATTTTGGCGATCAGCCAGCCCAAAAGGAAGGAAGGAAACATCTGAATAGCTAAGCCAATAGGATATTTCATCACATAATTTCCATTTTCTAAGGGAACCGCATGATAAAAACTTCCAGCAGGATTGTATTTTTTCATCATTTCGTCCTTAAAACCTAGTTTGGCCAAATCATGATGAATAAAGGTAGCGGGTAAGTATAAATAATATCCAGTTACATCCCAACTAATGGTAGCATTACTGCCTGAAAACTTCCATTTAGGATAGGCAAAGGCTACTCCAATGATGAGTAGACAGGCCAATAAATAAGCTAATATCGAATAGGAAGATTTCATTTTCTCAGGCTAATTTGGCCGTAAATATAATTGTTCCAAGCACATTCGAGCACATTTTAAACTAATACACTTCCTTTTTGCGAAAAAAATCCCTTAGTTTCGCATCGCAGTCTAAGAAAAATTCGTTTAAACATCGATTTTAGAGCTTGATCTTATTTTTAAAATAGAAGTTCAACTGCATAGATAAAAAAAAATGAAATGTTCATGTCTCTTATAAAAATTGAGATCAATTTTTTCTAGAGACAATGAACTAGGATGTCGAAAATCGAGCTTAGGAAAAATGAATATACACTTTACTACATTTACTACAGTCCAAATATCCCGATAGTTACCGGGAGGATGTCTATTCAATAAATAAATACAATTTTCTCATGTACAAGACTTTAAAAATTACCGGATTACTTCTTTTACTTTCTACATTAGCTTTTGCGCAACCTGATCGTTGGCAACAAAAAGCGGAATATTTTATGGACATAGATTTTGACGTGAATACGCATCAATTCACGGGTAAACAGAAAATCGTCTATTACAATAATTCCCCTGATGAATTGCAAAATGTTTTTTATCATTTGTTTTTCAATGCTTTCCAACCGGAGAGTATGATGGATATGCGTAACCGAACTTTAGCAGATGCAGATCAGCGCGTAGGTGGTCGTATTTCGAAATTGAAAGCTAATGAGATGGGCTATCATAAAGTGACTTCTCTTAAGCAAAATGGAAAAGAGGTGGATTACAAAATTGTAGGAACCATCCTAGAAGTCAAATTGAGAAAGCCAATAAAACCGAATAGTAAAACGACTTTTGAAATGACTTTTGAGTCTCAAGTCCCTATTCAAATTCGTCGTTCCGGTCGAGATAGTAAAGAGGGAATTTCTTATTCCATGTCTCAATGGTATCCTAAAATGTGTGAGTATGATTATCAGGGATGGCATGCGCATCCTTACGTAGGACGAGAGTTTTACGGTATTTGGGGAGATTTTGATGTGAAAATTAATATCGATAAAGATTACATTGTCGGTGCAACAGGATACTTACAAAATAAAAAACAGATTGGACATGGCTATTCAAAAGGTGATTCAAAAGTAATCGCAGCAGGAAGAGATAAATTAAAATATCACTTTAAAGCACCAAACGTACATGACTTTGTTTGGGCGGCAGACCCAGATTATACGCATGATATTACCAAGGCAGAGTCCGGTGTAGAAATGCACTTCTTTTATCAAAAAAATGAAAAGACCTTAGATACTTGGAGTCGATTACCAGGAGTAATGGACAAAGCTTTTACCTTTATCAATAAGCGATTTGGTAAATATCCTTATGATAAATATTCTTTTATACAAGGAGGTGACGGTGGCATGGAATATCCAATGGCGACTTTGATTACTGGAGAAAGACCCTTTAGCTCACTAGTCGGTGTATCTGTTCATGAATTGATGCACTCTTGGTATCAGATGATTCTGGGAACCAATGAAGCTTTGCATCCTTGGATGGATGAAGGTTTTACTAGTTATGCGACTGATGAGGTCATGAATTATTTGAAAGCAGAAGGACTTTTGCCAGGATTGGAACCAGTTGAATTTCCACAAGCGGGTTCTTTCTCTACTTATGCTTCTTTTTCCAGTAGTGGCTATGAGGAACCTTTGTCTACTCATTCTGATCATTTTATGACCAATGGAGCATATGGTGTAGCTTCTTATGTCAAAGGAAATGTTTTCTTACCTCAATTGTCTTATATCATTGGAAAATCTACTTTTGATAAAGGAATGTTGACTTATTTTGATACGTGGAAATTTAAGCACCCTAATCCAAATGACTTTATTCGAGTGATGGAAAAAGAATCAGGTTTGGAACTGGATTGGTATAAAGAATACTTTGTCAACACGACACACACGATTGATTATGCGGTGGTAGATGTGCAAAAAAAATCCAAAAAAGAGACGATTATTACTCTTCAGAAAATTGGGGTTATGCCGATGCCTATTGATGTGGTCGTCTATATGAAAAATGGAGATAAAAAATTATACAATATTCCGTTGCGGATAATGAGAGGCGAAAAGTCAAGAGAAGATAAAAATATGAGTTTTAAAGTATTAGAAGATTGGCCTTGGACGAATAATAATTATGAATTTGTGATCAAGGAAAAAATGAAGAAGATTGAAAAAGTAGTGATTGATCCTAGCGGCCGATTGGCTGATGTAGAAAAAGATAATAATGTGTTTATGTTAAATAATTAGTATGGTGCCTTTGTAGTTTTCTAGTTTTTCAAGTCATTGAATATCAAAAACTAAGATACTATAACAATCAACAAGCAAAATAAAAAAGCGCCATGAATCATTGAGTTCATGGCGCTTTTTGTTTAATGTAAATGATCTAAGTTTACCAAAACATACTGACCACTGCGAAGGTGATAATCAAAAGTAAGACGGAAAGAATCCGATAATTTTGATACCAAGGCATTCCTTTGAGTTCTATGGTTTCTTCGGTGAGCATGGACTTTTTCCAAGTGTAAGCTTCTACTTGTTTGGCATCTGGTGCTTCGGTCATAGAACTAACGATTAAATGAACAATGATACAAAGTACAAATAACCAGAATGTACGGTATAGAAAGTGTAAATTGTTGAGTACGTCGACTAGGTCAAATACTCGACTCAATACGGCGAAAGCCGCAAAACAAAGTCCAAACATCAAGGCTGCGAAGGAACCATGTCGATTGGCTCTTTTCCAAAATAAACCAACTATAAAAGTAGCCGCAACGGGTGGAGCAATATAACTTAGGACATCTTGTAAATATTTAAATAAGGAATCAAATCGCTCAATTTGTGGTGCCCACATGGAGGCAAGTACTACCAAAACTAAGGTGGTCATTTGTCCAAATCGAACCAATTCATCTCCTGTGGTTTTTGGTCGCAATTGTTTGATAAAATCCATGGTTACCAAAGTAGAAGCGGAGTTAAAAGTAGCAGATACAGATGACATCATAGCCGCAAGTAAACCCGCTAATACCAAACCTAAGATACCATTGGGTAATAAGTTGAAAAGTAACATTGGATAAGTGGCATTTGGGCTATCTTCCAAAATAACGCTGGTGGTGCATGGGATAATGCTAAGAAAATGTTT
>CAYTVR010000113.1:0-16265 GCA_964441245.1 uncultured Saprospiraceae bacterium
ATCGTCATTCTTAAATATTTTTAGTTATTTCTAAAATCAGGGGTGATTCCTGTTATTATTTTAAGTAAACTAACTCCAAAAAATAAGCCACGGAAATTACTCCCGCAGCTTATGAAGATGAAATTATATCTTCGTAATTTTTTTAAAATACTAGACAAGCTTTGTTCCTTGTAGAAACGATGTTCTTCTCAAACTAGTCCAATTTCAAATAAGAAATAGGATCTATTTTCTTTCCATCTTTTTTGACTTCAAAATGTAGGTGTGGAAAAGTAGAGGCTCCAGAATTTCCAGAAAGAGCAATTACCTGTCCTTTTTTGACCTTATCTCCTACTTTAACTTTGAGCTCGGACAAATGCGCGTAAGTCGTTTCATAAGCATCCGTGTGATCCAGTCGAATCACCTTTCCATATCCAGTAGTTTGTACTTTTGCATCCTTGACGATACCATCTTCTGTAGCCAGAACTTCTGTCCCAACAGGCATCCGATAATCGGTTCCTTCATGCATCACTTTTTTCTTAAAAGCAGGATGTAATTGCATTCCAAAATTACTGGTTACTTTCCAAATTCCAATAAAAGGGTTTCCAGGTAAAGGATTCTGTTGAAAACTCCAAAGAGAAGAAAAGGTCAACATCATTAAGGCCAATACGAGCAAAGAAATTTGTTTCATGATCATCATTTTTTGATTAAGTGATAGAATAGTTTGTTGTTGAATCTTTTCAATTTCATCTTCAGAAAAAATACCAAAAACACTAGCTGTTGCTTGCTCAAATGAAATTCCTAACTCCATTTTTTGTTCAATCGCACAGCACAAATGATCTAACAATTCTTCTTGTAAAGGTTCGTACTTCCAATTGGATTGTTGAAGGTGCCTTACTATAAATTCGACTTGTTCTTTATTTAATATTGACATCCTTTTATTCTAATGTTAAATTCATGACCTTTTGCAAAGAGGTAAAAAAAGCTTGTAATTCTTTTATTTTATCGATACTTGCCTTTTTTCCTTTTGGTGTTAAACTGTAATATTTACGGACACGTAAACCAATACTTTCTTTTTCTGTGGTCAAAAACCCTTCTTTCTCTAATTTATGTAATGCTGGATACAATGCTCCTTCGGTCAATTGAATACTTCCGCCAGAAAGTGCTTTTACTTTCTGCGTTATTTCATAACCATACATCCGACCATGCTCACTTAATTGATTGAGAATGATGGTTTTCAAAGTTCCTTTAAGTAGTTCTTTTGAATACATAAGTCAAAGATACATAATTTTCTTAGGTATTATAATTTTTACAAAAAATATTATCTTTAGTATCAAATTTGAGTGGCGATCTAAATTTATTTGGATAAATTATCTGCCGTTCAAAAAAATTGGATTATCCTTTTATTAACAAACCAAATGTATGCTCCCCACCACGATTCAAGGCGTCCTTGACCAACTCGATCAAATCATTTTAGACACAGGAAACCAACAAAGTCCACTGGCCTATTTTGCCATTTTGTATCGAGATGTAACGGCTAAGGTTCAAGAACAAATTATCAATGGAGGATTTGAGGATGGTCCTAGAATGGAAAAATTAGATGTCATTTTTGCCAATCGATATTTACATGCTTATCAACAATTTCATGCTGGTCAACAACCTAGTCAATCTTGGCAAATTGCCTTTGAGTCGCAACAACAAGAAGGGTTATTAATCCTTCAACATCTGTTACTTGGCATGAATGCTCATATTGATCTTGATTTAGGAATTGCGGCAGCTTCTGTCAGTTCTGGAAATCAAATCCATGATTTAAAAAATGATTTTAATACTATTAATGAAATTTTATTTTCATTGGTGGAAAGTATTCAAGATCGAATTTCTACCGTCTCTCCCCTACTCGGTTTGCTTGATCGTTTTGGTGGCTCAAAAGATGAGCGTCTCGCTACTTTTGGTTTAAGCAAAACACGAGATCATGCCTGGCGCTTAGCATGTCTACTCGCTCCAATACCTTCTCAAGCTTGGCCTCCTATCATTGAGACAACCGATCAAGCGACCGCTTTATTAGCTAAATGGATTAGACGACCTAAAACTCGAATTTCTAGAGGTATCATCCGAGTCATTAAACGATTGGAGTCTAAAGATATTCAGCAAAATATTGATGCTTTGAAAGCAGACAGGATAATAGTGTAAACTTGGACTGGGATAAAATTTTGATCATCTAAATTATTCTTAATTCTTATCTTCTTTGATTATGCTTAGAATGAGATAGATGTCTCCAATAGTTTTGAAATTAGATGATGTGTTTTATGCTTGTCCGCCTTTGACTCCACCCCGTTTCGCTATATATGACAAATTGAATTCCCGAAAATTAGGTGACCGTTTAGAACACAGATTTGACTGATTGCACAGGTTACGCGGATTTTCGTTCGATTGCGCGATCAGTCAAATCTGTGTTCAAAAATCTACGGATCAAATAATAACTTGTCATCACTACAATTTTATGTGAGCTATAACATTTGGTTACTCAGGGTGACAATACACATCTATCTAGTTGATACTAAGAATACTACTATTCATTTATTTTCAAAAATTTCCTACTTAGTTTTCTACCTGATTTGAACTCTAATTGAACCCAATAGATGCCTTTTGCATAATTTTTAATATCCAATTCAAATCGTTTTACGTCTTGTCGAATTTTATTTTTAGCGATTAATTGTCCTAAACTATTATAAATAGACCAGCCTTGAACTTCTATTTCCATTTGGCTGATGTCCAATTGAATTTGTTCGGAAGCAGGGTTTGGAAAAAGCAAAAAGGAAGATTCTATCTCTGCTTGATCATCGATATCCAGTGGTTGCACTTCATTAGATTCACCCGGATTTGCTGCTTGGCTGACCCAACTCTCAGCTAATGCATTGTCCATATCAGGATGTATCAATTGTAAAGTGGGACCATATCCATCGGCCAATTCAGGCCAAGGAATCAAATCGTCATAATGTACTTCATCCTTAAATGATGCATCTGCATTATTGATTCGGATTAGCTCGCCTCCATTATTTAACTTAAAACTTCCAAAAAGAGATTTACCAAAACTCCCTATATAATTATCTACATCTTGGAAGATTGTTTTAAACTTTAAACTATCTTCTACCAACACCAAGTATTCATTCGGCTGAATGATGGTATTTACCGGCAAATTAAAATATTCAGATTCATCTTCAAAGTACCAAGCACTCAAATCAATTGGCTCTGAAGTATTATTATACAATTCAACCCAATCTCCTGAATTCAACTGATCCGAAGAGTTATAATTGATTTCATTTATGACCAAATCACCGACACTTGTTGATCCTTGTATAAAATGGGCTGTTATATTTTGATCATTTTCCAGGAGCATTGTGGTCTCCGTTTCAGTTGGTTCGGAAGAAATGCCAGTCCACCTATCGAACATGAATCCACGTTTAGGAATAACAGATAGTGGTACTTCGATGCCTGCAAAATATTGCCCTTCCCAAGGAATATCACTTGGCAAAGTCATCGTATTCAAATGAAAATCTCCAGCTGAAGCTGGGCTCGTTTGCAAAGTTAAATTGACTACGGAGTTAATATCATCAAAATAATCTGCAAAATGTTGCCATAAAAAGCTATCTCTATTCATAGCGAAAATTCGAGTTTCATTTACATTATCCAACCATTTCTCTTCATCTTGAAAGTCCCAAACTGCATCATGTTTTTCCCACTCTGGCAAATACAGTGCTTCAAAATTATTTACACGATTTATAACTCGATCTTTAGTATAAAGAATATTGAGCATATCTGCCATTCGAGTAATAAATCGTTTTCGAATTTCATCATTTTCAAATAGCTTTCGCAAAACCAAGGTGGACCAAGGACTATTGTGATCATAATCATGATCATCATCTAATACCATATCCAAAGACTCTGAATCCCAATCACCTGAACTATGATTCTCTGATAATGGATCTAATCCAAAACCTTTATCCAAATCATAAATCAAATATCGCCATTGTCGATTGGCTTTCCGTTCTCGCCAATGTTTATTATTGGTATCTGGCCAATCCGTATTATCTACATAAACATTGAAAAGAATATAATCCAAATAATGATCGATTTTCAACCACTGTTCTAAAGAATCAATATTTTCTGGCCCATCAAATTCATTGTCATCAATGAAATTAAAATACTCATCAAAGGTTTCATCATTACCAGTTTGTACACTTTTAAATCCTTGAATCAAATCTAAATCTTCTTTATCTATATCAAAATGTGTTTTGAAATATCGCCAATCCATCTTCTCTCGCAAATTATGTATTCCAAAATAATCACCGTTTAAATAGACTGCCGTAGGTCGATAACCTTGCAAATCCAAGTCTGGTTGTTGAATCAAATTTTCAACATCCTCCTTATCTCGTAACAAACTACTTGCTAAAGCATCTCTAAACATGGTATGCTTATAATCATTACCTGAAGCTCGCAAAATAAAAGATCCATATTCATCATAAGGAAGATCTGGAAATAGAGGGTAATTAATTTCTTTACTTCCATACTCTCTTCGAGCCACCAAAGCCAAGCCTTTTTGTGGATGATTGACACTATAACTACCATGTAAAGAAATACCAAGATCCTGATGAAATCCAAAACTACCATCTGCTTCAAATAACTCGACATGCGCTGGATGTTCAATATCCTCGTTATAGTTTTCATAGATACCTGCTTCCTCTCCAAAAAAATGATCATCATTTGTTGATAAGCAAACAATTGGAAAGTTATGTTCGACATTAAAAAGATAAGTGTGTGTCATCACCTGACTAGGAATATCTTCTCCTCGTATGGCAATGGCTCGCAATACCCTTGTTTCGTCAATGCTTATTGGATCATCATATAAAAAGTCATTCGCTGTCGGTGTATCCCCATTGAGGGTATAATAAATATCAACATCAGGCGAAAGACTTGTCAGATCAATAGAAAGTGGCACATCATAATGTCCTCTTTGCACAGAAGGAATTGGTGCTTTTATTAAATTACTTCCTACTGAACTATTTATACTTCCAGGTGAAGGGTTTATAAAAAAAGTCAATTCCACTTCACCATCAACTCCAGCTTCACGACCGAATGATATATCCGTTAACTGTTTCCCATAAGTCAAAGAATCGATAATTGAAATACCGTCTGCAGATATTAATCCAATCTGTTCGCCAGAAGCGCTCAATTTCAATTTGGTATGTAATACTCCTTCTTCTGGATTTCCATCAAACCAGAATATTAAGTATCCACCTGATTCGATTGTAGTCAACATTGAGTTGGTATCCGGGATTTGCCATTTTATTAAATCCGATAAATCATCTGTCAAATACATACCTCCTACATCAATCGCTTCTGTACTTGTATTATGCAACTCGACCCAATCATCATAACCTTCTTCTTCATCATTGATGGTCGAATGATTAGATGCCATAAATTCATTGATATAAATGGATTGTCCTTGTAGAAAAGAAATGAATCCTATATTGAAAACAAAGATTGGAATTAAAAAAAATCTCCATTGGTAAATTCGGTATACTTTGAACATTATAATATTATTTACGAAACAGAATTAGCACAGGTTTTGAATGGTAAAACCTATGCTCGCTAATGAATAAATTATAAAGGGGTATACTCGAAAAGTGAAGAATATGTTGCTTCAGTTTTTGAGAAAATAAACTGTAAGAACTAAAGAGTTGATTATAGTCTACTCCATCAAAAATAAGCATAAAAAACGCTAATTCAACCATCTTAACATAGTTTTAATTCATTATAGTATAAGATTCTGTTAAGTATCCTGATGTCAAGTAACTAGATATTATAAGGACAATTATTCTTTTCATTAATTGTCCTACTAAAAGGATTTATATCCATTAGTCATCCATTTCATTTTCTCATTTTTTCACAATACTCGTCGAAATCTCAACGTCACTTATCGGATTTATTTTCAATTGTTAAAAAAAATTAAGATTATAAAAAGGAACGCAACGAAGAAATGAATTTCATTACAAATCGTTGAAAACCAATTTTTTATAACCTTATAATTATTAAACAATGAAAAACGAAAAAGATTTTAATTTAAAAATGAAACTGGTAAAATGGGCGGTGGTTGGGATTATGACTTTAATCATGATGGTTGTTTTTAATCCGCTAGGATACAATTATTTGGGTTATCGTCAAGTGGTAGAATCACCTCTTGGAACCAAACGGGTGGTCTATGGTAATGGGTATTACTGGAAGTTTCCAGGCTCCACAACCACAACCTATCCTAACTTGGTAACTGTAGCTTATACCAATGAGAAAGCTGAAGCCACTGTCAATCAACCGATGATGGCCATCCGATTTCTCGATGCGACTACTGCATCCGCTGAAGTCTTTGTAAAGTATGCTTTACCTAATGCTGAGAACTTGATGTTGAAGTGTCATGAAGACTTTCGTAATGTAAATCATTTGGCTGAAACGGGCCTTGCTCCTTACACGAGAGAGTGTTTGAAATACTCCGCTCAGCTAATGGAATCTGAGCAGCACTATTCTGGTGGAATGTCAAAGTTATCGAATGATTTTCGAGATCAATTAGATAATGGACAGTATATCGTAGATAACTATGAATCGACTACGAGAGATTCAATAACTGGAGAGTTAATGAAGATTTATGAAAATAAAATTCGAATGGATAATGGGAACAAACCGATTAGAAATAGTAACGACTTGTTGGAAATGGGCATCATTGTTCGGACACACAATATCATCAATGTCGATTATGAAAAGCAAGTAAATGATAAGTTAGCGAAAAAGATTGAGGCGAGTGCTAGAGAGTCTGTTTCTAAGCAAAACTTAATCACTGCACAACAGGAAGAGTTGACCGCTGCTGCGGAAGGTAGAAAGCGTTTGGTGGAAATTGAGTACGAGCAAAAGCAGGAGCAAACCACTCAGTTGGTACAAGCAGAAACTTCTGTTAAACTAGCGGGTAAAGATCAAGAGAAGCAAAAGATTGCGCTGCAAGCAGCAAAATTGGAAGCTCAAAAGATCAAAGCTTTGGCAGATGCACAAGCTTATGCGAAGCAAAAGATGATGGCTGCGGATGGTGCACTCGAAATGAAGCTGGAGACTTACGAGCAAGTGCAGCAAATGTGGGCGAATGCTTTCCAAAACTATAAAGGCGACTTAGTGCCTAAGATTCAAAGTGGATCAAATGGCAACAAAGGAAATGCTGGATTAGATTTTATGGAAGTGATGGGCGCAAAAGCAGCAATGGATCTGAGTATGGACTTGGATGTGCAAAAGTAGTAATGATTGAATACTGGAATAATTGAATCTTGAATGAGCCTTCTTTCGTGGGAATCGCGATGGAAGGCCATTCGATATTAGAAGTGTTCCTCTTCTGAAAAATTGATTTAAAAATAAGCTATAGGAATATTGAATTTTGAATGAGCCTTCTGACGTGGGAGTCGCGATAGAACGGACATTCAAAATTCAGTCATTTAGTCATTCAATCATTCGATCATTCGATCATTCGATCATTCGATCATTCGATCATTCGATCATTCAACTAATAACTTCTTCCTCCAACTTCAACACCTCTGTTGTCTGGGCTCGAATCTTTCTACACAATTTAGCATCTTCAATTAATGATTGACCAAAGCTTGGTATCATTTTCACTAATTTATCCGTCCATTCTTTTGATTTCATTTGCTCTGCAAAACAAACATCTAGGACATCAAGCATAATCGAAACTGCGGTGGAAGCTCCTGGAGAAGCGCCTAATAATGCGGCTAAATTTTTGTCTTTATTGGATACGATTTCAGTACCAAATTTTAAAACTCCACCTTCTTCTTTATCCTTTTTGATAATCTGAACACGTTGCCCCGCAATCGTTAATTCCCAATCTTCCATTCTGGCTTCTGGATAATAGGCTTGTAATGCTTCAAAGCGATCTTCAGGAGATTGAAAAACTTGTTCTACTAAATATTTGGTTAATGAAATATTGTGCATTCCCGCTGAAAGCATGGGCCAAACATTATGCACTTCGATCGACAAGGGTAAATCTAAGTACGATCCATTTTTTAAAAATTTGGTTGAAAAACCTGCATAAGGTCCAAAGAGTAAAGAGCGTTCTCCATCCAACATTCTAGTATCCAAATGTGGTACAGACATGGGAGGTGAACCTTCAGCAGCTTTACCATAAACCTTGGCTTCATGTTTTATAACTACTTCGGGATTGGTACATCGTAAAAATTGACCACTTACTGGAAATCCTCCGTATCCTCTACCTTCCGGGATGTCTGTTTTTTCTAATAACTTGAGTGCGCCTCCACCTGCTCCAATAAAAACAAAATCGCTATAAACTATTTTTTCTTCATCAGTATCGAGATCTTCTAATTCAATTTTCCATGTTCCATTTTCCTCTTGAGTAATGTCATCCACATGGTGTCCGAGATGTACGTCTACCCCATCACAAGTTTCTAGGTAAGCAATCATTCCTCTAGTTATGGCTCCAAAATTCACATCTGTCCCTATGGCCATTCTCGTTGCAGCTATCTTTTCATTTCGATCTCGTCCCTTCATCATCAAAGGCACCCACTTGGCTATTTCGTCGAAAGACTCAGAATACTTCATGTCTTCAAACATTCCATACTGAACCAAAGCATCGTACCTTTTTTTCAAAAAAGAAATATTCCCTTCCCCCCAAACAAAACTCATGTGGTCAATATCATTGATAAAAGGTTTTCCCGTTTTCACTAAATTATTTTGCTTTAAGTAAGCCCATAATTGTTTGGATATTTCAAAGGCTTCACTGATCCTTAATGCTTTGGAAATGTCAATAGATCCGTCTTCTCGATCTGGCGTATAATTCAATTCGCAAAAAGCGGAATGTCCGGTCCCCGCATTATTCCATGCATCCGAACTTTCAGCACCAACTTTATCCAGTCTTTCAAAAATAGTAATCTTTGCATCGGGCATCAATTCTTTTAAAAGTACGCCCAATGTTGCACTCATAATTCCAGCCCCGATTAAAGTAAAGTTTTTTCTATTAATCATATTCTTGTGTGTTGTGGTGTTATCGTATTTTAGTTGCTGGTTGTTAATACTTTGTCAGCTAAATTTTTAAATATTTGGATTTCTCTTTTTGAATCACAAAAGAACACAAAGTTTTAACGCGTTTTCACTTTATGAACTTTGTTACTTTTGTGTTTTAAGTAATTGCGTTTGGTAAATATATGGAGTAATTCAAGTCAAAATAAAAATCTAAGTATTAAGCTGACGAAGTATTAGTATTGTGGTTCTTTGTGTTAAGATGTTAGCGCCTTTTTGGGCATTAATAAGTAGTAAACCGCAAAGGCCGCGAAGAATCCGGTGAACCATGATAAGGTATAAAGGAAACTTAATACAGGTACAAGTAAGCCCAATAAAGCCACTAAGACTCCAGCTAATAATGCTAACATGGCTGACCCATTAATTCCAGAACCTCCAAAACTATAAACGCCGTCTTCTTTAAATAAACCTGCTAAATCTAACTGCTTTTTTCTAACCATAAAATAATCACAAATTAGGATGCCAAGTACTGGTCCCAAGAAGCTACTGACGAATAATAGAAGGCTGCTAATTTCGTCTAACAACCACCAAGGACAAATGATGATTCCAATAATTGCGGTAATCACTCCTCCTCTAACGAAACTGATTTGCTTAGGTAGCAAATTAGAAAAAGCATTTGCAGGAGCAATGACATTCGCAGCAATGTTGGTACTTAAAGTGGCGATTAGCATAAATATTTGCGCTATAATTACGACCACTGGGTTATCAAATTTGGCCAATAAACTGACTGGATCCCAAGGAGCATCTTCTGCGATAAGTACATCTGAAAAATTGATTACAGAAGCACAGGTGACAAAAATACCGACGAAAGAAAAGAGCGCCATCGTTCCGGGTAATCCGATGAATTGCCCCATTTGTTGATTGCGTTGTGTAGATGTAAAACGAGTAATATCTGCAATACTAATGGCCATGGTGGCCCAAAAACCAACCATCGCTGTCAACCATAAAAGATAGGTCATCATTCGTGAACCACCTTCATCTGGATTATTAATTCCAATGGTCATTTCTGAAGATGTCGCGTTTGAATTGGTATCTCTGAGTTGTAATTTTATTTGTTGATTACCTGCAATGATTTCTTTGTCTTGCACTCCAGGTGCAAATGATCGAACAGATATATTTTTTAAATCTGTGGTGGTAGAAATCCACTTCGTTTCCATTTCTCCTTGAAGCGTTGGAAGGATCATTTTAAAATCAGTAGCTTTGATTTTTCCATCTTTATCTTTGATAGGATTAAGTTCTAGATTGAGGGTTCCCGCCCTTTCGGTCAAAACAGCCGTTTGAGTTCCCAACTGATCACTTTGCTGTAAAACGATTCCAAAACCTCCAGCTGTTGTTGCTCCCCAAACGATTAATAAGATGCCAATGCTGATTAAAATCGGAGCTGCAAATTTTTCTAACCATTTGATACTTTCCGTTCCCTTTAAAATAAAAAACAAATTGACTAACCAAAACATGGCAAAGCCTACAAACTTCCCAAAGACTAATTCCGTTGAACCTTCTGCTCCAGTCATCGCATTCCAAATCGCATAAAAAGCTAAACCTCCAATCCATGTTTGAATACCAAACCAACCACAAGCAACAATGCCTCTTACAACAGATGCAATATGAATTCCTTTGGTACCAAAAGCTGCGCGACCGACCACTGGAAATGGAATTCCGTACTTCACTCCTGCATGTCCATTCATGACCATTGGCAAAGTGATAATGACATTACCAAGAGCAATAATGATCAATGCTTCTAACCAACTCAAACCATTTTTAATCATGTAAGAAGCTAGCAAATAAGTAGGAATACAAACGGCCATTCCCACCCAAAGAGCAGCTAAATCCCACATTCCCCAAGACCTTTTATTTTCGGGAACGGGGGCTAAGTCTTCACTATATAAAGGAGAATTGGATACGTCTTCGGTGAGTTTGATGATTTCTTTGCTCATAGTAGGTTTTGGTTGTTGGTTCTTATTGAACGAACATCCTTCCTTTTAGGAAAAATGTTCGTTTGTATTATTGGATCGTATTTGTTTTGTTTTTTAATGGCAATGTTCATCCGCAATTGAGATGGCTTTTGAGATGATGTCCATTCCTTCGTCTACTTGTTCTTTGGTAATAGTTAATGGTGGTGCAACAAAAATGAAATTCCATTTTACGAAAGTAAACATACCTAGTTCTCTAATTTTTGCAGCAACTTTTTTCATCACTTTCATTTCGGAAGCTTTGGCATTCCAAGGTGCCATGGGCTCTTTTGTTGTTCTGTTTTTTACTAATTCGATACAGCCTAACATTCCTGTGTTTCGCCAATCACCAATAGACGGATGTTTGTCTTTTAATTTAGCTACGCATTCATCAATATATTTTCCAGTCTCTGCTGCTCGATGGACGAGATTTTCTTCCTCGTATACTTTGAGTACGGCATTTCCAGCTGCGCAAGCAACGGCGTGGGCAGAATAAGTTAAACCCAATGGTAAATACTGTGCATGAAAATGTTCTGCAATTTTTTCAGATACCGCCATTGCTCCTAATGGAATATATCCAGCCGTTAAACCTTTGGCCATACACATGATGTCTGGTGCAACTCCGTGGTTGTCAATCCCAAACCATTTTCCTGTTCGGCCAAAACCGCTCATCACTTCATCACAAATCGTCAAAATGCCATATTGATCTGCTAAAGCTTTTACTTTTTTCCAATAAAAAGGTGGATACTTAATACAACCCGATGTACCAGATTCACCTTCCATCAAAATAGCGGCAATGGTATGAGGCCCTTCATATTTGATAATGTTATGCATATTTTCCAGAGCTCTTTCTCCGCACTCTTCAGGTGAATTACTGTACCACGGGCAACGGTAGGAATATGGATTTTCTACATGAATCATATTAGGTGCTTGTTGAGCATCTATTTGTAACTTTCGAGGATCACCTCCTGCACTAATCGCCGTTAATGTAGCTCCATGATAAGAACGATAGTTGGTCATTATTTTATGTCGCCCTGTATATAATCGAGCTAACTTAATGGCATTTTCAATAGCTTCTGCGCCTCCTAAAGTAAAGAAGGTTTTCTTCAAATCGCCTGGTGTTATTTCCGCAATTTTTGCAGCTAACTCTCCTCGTGCCTCGGTACTACAACTAGGTGCTACAAAACTAAAATTGGCCATCTGTTTCATTACCGCTTCTTGTACGGCAGGATGTCCATGACCTATATTGACATTCATCAACTGTGAGGAATAATCGATGTAGCGTTTATCATCTCGATCATACAAATAAACGCCACTCGCCTTTTGGATATTCATTGGATTGACCGCTTCTTGTACTGACCAAGAGAAGAAAGAGTAATCCTTATTTTGTTGAAGGATTTTTTCTGCGTTAGAGCCTTTTTGTTGCGTTAATAAATTCATTATGTGTTAGTTTATTAGTTCTTGGATTATGGTTAAGTAACGTTGAATTAATAAATTGGTCATTTCGACGAGATTATTTTGGTTCTAGTTTTTTTTTGAAAAGAAGGATTATTGTTGACCCCGCTTGTGAGCGCATAGGGGTGAAGCTTAAAACATTTTTCAAATTTAAAGTACTGATAATCAATTTTTTATGCCTGTATTTAAAATTCCCCTTTATCGTTTTACCTAGGGTATCTCCCTTTTTTCATTGATAAAAAAGGAAGCAAAAAATCTAGGCAAAATAAAGGCTTTACTCACCGCCACTCTCCCGCTCCCTAATATTTTGCCATTCCCAACCCGCCACTTTTAACGTAGATCACTCAATTTGAGAATTTAAGCTTTACCCGCATGCGCTTGTGAGCGGGGTGACTGATTTTCAAATAAAAATAGGATCAAAAGTTTACAATCCCGATTTATCGGGGAGGCCGTCCAAATGGTCATGTTATTATTTTATCGTTACTAAATAGTCTTAGGATGTTAAAGTGTTCAGGTTGGAATTACTTTACACCTGAACACTTTAACACTATCATCAGCTCATCCAATTGGTCCAAGCATCTGCGTTCCATTTTGTCGTTCGCTTTTTTAGCTTAGTCCAAAAGACAATAGAATTTTTTCCGGTGATATCATTGACACCAAAACGAGAATCATTCCATCCACCAAAAGAAAAAGGTTCGCGAGGAACAGGCACACCAATATTGACACCAACCATTCCTGCACTTACTCGATCCATGATATAATCTGCGACTCCTCCATTTTGTGTAAACACAGAAGAAGCATTTCCATAATTTGAACTGTTTTCGATTTTGATGGCTTCGTCTACATCGTCTGTTCGCATGATGGCGAGTACCGGACCAAATACTTCTTCTTTGGCAATCTTCATTTCTGGTTGAACATAATCAATCACCGTTGGACCAACATAGAAACCACCTTCTTTTCCGGGGACCACCGTGTTTCTACCATCTACTAAAACTTTTGCTCCAGCTGCCTCCGCTTCATCAATATATTTTTCAATTCGTTCTTTAGCTTCTAAGGTGATTACCGATCCTAAGTTGTCTCCGGGGACAATACTTTTGGCCACCTCACATAATCTATTGACGATATGATCCACTTTGCCAACCGCCACCATTGCAGAAGCAGCCATACAACGCTGACCTGCACAACCCGACATGGACGCTGCAATATTCGTAGCTGCCATTTCTACATCGGCATCTGGTAAAACGATCAAGTGATTTTTTGCACCACCGAGTGCGACACAACGCTTTAAATTAGCAGAAGCTCTTTTGTAAACAATTTTTGCTACTCGAGTAGATCCAACGAAAGAAACGGCTTCAATTTCTGGATGATCGCAAATGGCTTCAACGATTTCTTTATCTCCATGAACGATATTGAGTACGCCATCAGGTAATCCTGCTTCTTTTAATAATTCTGCAATTCTTTGAGCGCTTAATGGTACGAGCTCTGAAGGTTTTAAAATGACACAATTTCCTAAAGCGATGGCATTAGGGATCGTCCATAAGGGAACCATGTGTGGAAAATTAAATGGTGAAATACAAGCGACTACTCCTAATGGAACATGGGTAGTTCGACACTCGACTCCTTTACTTACTTCTTGAATTTCATCGTTGATTAGCTGCGGTAATGAGCAGGCAAATTCTGTCAATTCCATTCCTTTCATCACTTCCGCTTTGGCTTCGCTGTATATTTTTCCATTTTCTAAAGAGACAATTTTAGCCAATTCATCCATGTTATTTTCTAACAAAGTTCTAAACTTAAAAAAGATTTGGACCCTCTCTTTTAATGTCATTTTGGACCATGTAGGAAATGCAGCTTGAGCAGCTTTTACGGCTATATCTAAAGCCTTGGCATCTGAGAGTGGAACATCAGAAATAGTTTTACCATCTAAAGGACTAACTACTTCCATAGAACGGCCATTGGATTCTTGAATTTGACCATTGACATAATTTTTTGCATTGGGAATGGAAATCATATCTGTACTCATAAGTTTCAATTTATTTTAAGCAATTGTTTGATTCTATTTGATCATTTTTTTATAAAAAAGTTGGTACAAGTTAACTTTGGTATGAAATATTTTCTGATTCTTTATTGAATCTTAATGACTGGGGTAGTTTTCATAAATGCTTGTTTTTAAGGCAAGTGCAGAAGAACAGCAAAGTAAAATATGATATTTTTTTGTAATAATCAAAATATATAAGGTCTTCTGGCATCCTAACCTTTAGCAGATCTTCGCTTCCTTACGATTCCGGTGAATTATTATTTTTAAAGTACTGGTTTGATGACCAAATAAATTTGGGAGGTCATTCAAATGCAAAAAGCGTAAGCAATCAATGATTACTTACGCTTTTTCTTTTTGAATGTTTTGAATAAAACTGAAATATTTTTATCGCTTATAAATCCAAGCGCGATCTTCTATTTTTCTTTTGACACGTCTGTGTATTTTATCTAGCTCCGCTTTATCTTCATAAATAAACTGTGCTCCTACTCTCGTTCCGTTTTTGGTCTTCTTTTTATACACATCATAACCTGCTGCATAAATCTCGTCAACCATTGTTTGAACACTAGACTTTTTTCGGTAAGTACCGACGATAATCACTCCTTCATTTTGATCTGGACCAAGCGTAACACTTTCCGTATTAACTTCCGGCAAATAATCTCCATCTTCATCTCTGGAAATTTCCTTTTCCTTTTCTACTATAGTTGCAGGAGCTTCCGCATTCGCTAAACCATTTTTGCGATCAATCGCACTAATAATAGAAGCATGCTCTATGTCGTCAATCGATGGCCTTTTATTGATTCGTTGATCAACGGGCATCGGTTGAGGAGATGCTTGAACGAAAACGGGTTCGTTTTTAAAGAAAATATAACTGATTCCTAAAAGTACTAAAGCCAAACCAGCGACTAAAGGCATGGCAGAAGATAAAACTCGTACTAATTTGGAAGGTTGATTGCGTGAACCATAGCTAGGAACAGAAACTTTAGGCATAGGTGCTTCTCGCTCTGCTGTTTCCTTTTGTCTTAATATTGGATAAAACTGAACACTTGGCAAACCAAAAGCTTCAGAATTGAAATTGGTATTGTCCTGAAGAAATTGAAGATTACTTTCAAAATCTTTATATAAACGTCCAACACGTGGAAAAACAATGATTTCTCTTTTTTCTAAAGCGACTTTCGTCAAATTGACAAAACTCATTACGGCTTCCTTTGCTTTATTTTCAGAAAGCTGATATTCTAGCGCAATGTGATTGACTAATACGCCATCATTAATGGTTAGCTTATCATTGAAAAAAAGCGACTTGGAAGGAGGATGTAACAATCCTTGAACATGGTCAATAGATGCAGCCCGGTATCTGGAAACAATGCCTCCAAAATCGGGTATGATTACAGAATCATATTCAAATAATAATTTTTCAATACTCGATGCTACATCGATTGTCATAGTCACTGTCTTTGTTTTACAAAACTCAAAAATAAAATATATTAGGAGTCATAGCCTCACAATGTACTTTATTTAGTCCAAATATACTACATATTTCTATGAAAATAAAGGTTGAGCTTTGTTAAAGATCCTTTAAGTTCATCCCCTTATTCCGTTTTAGATTGAAGGATTTATCGTTTTTCAAAGCACAAAAGGCATAAAAGAGGATTAAAGAGGATTAAAAGAACATATTATCGTTTACTTTTATTCCATTTTATACCTTTTGCGATTCA
>CAYTVR010000113.1:16275-22061 GCA_964441245.1 uncultured Saprospiraceae bacterium
AAGGATTTATCGTTTTTCAAAGCACAAAAGGCATAAAAGAGGATAAAAGAACATATTATCGTTTACTTTTATTCCATTTTATACCTTTTGCGATTCAATTATTTTAGCATTACTTCATAGCTCGTTTAGCAACAACCCGTTCCTGGACCGCAATATCCTGCTGCATTGGAAACTGCATTTTGTACTACATTCAGCAATTGTTTGGGTTTACAGGCAGTAGCCGGCACAGACATTTTTACAAGAATGCGATTGACTTCATTTTTGACTCGATCTACTTGATAAATAGAAGTCGGTGTCACCTCATCTCCATATTCGAAAAAGATGGGAGTATCTTGTAGTAATGGTTTCTTTTGATCAACGATCTTAAAAATTTTCAATGCCTTTTCCGCAGCCATGTGTTGGTCTTTCTTTTCATTTTTATCAATCCATAGTTGCACGACTGTTTCGTCATAAGTATGTAAATGACCTCCACAATCTACGGAGTCGACATGAACATTTTTCACTTCAGTGATATGATAAGCTTCTGCAACAATCTGATTATTTTGATATTCAAATTGTAATGGTTTTCTAGGATTCTGCTCTAGGATTTCTAAAAATTCTTTCGTCTTCATAATTAAAATTATTTTTATCGTAAAATTACGATGAATAGGTTTAAAAAAAATGGTGCTTAGAGAAATATTAACAACAATTATTTATTTTTGCAAAGAAGCCTCCTAACATTTCTTTGGTTTCTAACCAAACGGTAGGATTGATGCAATAGCAAACGCTAGTTCCTTCAATCTCACCTTGAATAATGCCAGACTTCTTCAATGCTTTTAAATGCTGAGAAATAGTAGATTGTGATAATGGCAACTCATCAACTAAATCACCACAAACACAAGCTTGCTTATTCAACAAGTGTAGTAAAATCGCTACCCTTGCAGGATGTCCAATGGCTTTTGCTACCTCGGCAATACGATTGATTTGTGGTGAAAATAATTCTTTTTTAGTGATCCCCATATTTTTATCATTTCGTTAATCGCAATATACCGATTAATTAATTTAATGTCAAGTTGACTTGGTCATTATTTCCATTTACGTTCAAAAACGCAGCATACTTATTACTTCACAATCTCAGCTTTATAATCTTTTAACCATGCTTAAAATTCTAATTATGAACAGGAGAATGTTTGAAGTTTGAATAGCCCCTTATCGGGGAATATCGCGATTTAAAGCTGTTCCAAATCTTTTTTTCAAAATACCATAAAACTTAAATCACCAAATATTTTACATGTAATTAACATCAATGATTTTGACAATAGCTTCTTTTTTCATTCTTTTGAAGCTTGTATAAAAATAGCTTATACATCAACTAAAGATGAATTTTATCACTCCATAGCTCATTTTCACTGTTTTAAAAGTAAATTCAGCCTTAATATGCTTTACTTTTAATGAATAAATGTAAATTGATATATGAAAAACTCACATTTTGTATTATTGGTCTTTTTCTGTTTGGCGGTTTATTTCTTGTTTCAACAGCAAGATCTAATTCCTTCTAATAATCAGGACGGCCAAAGTGATATACCGACCTATGTCATGGAGGTATTGGAGCAAGTAGAATCAACGGGAAGAACTTTTAAAGGCTATGTTGGAGGAAGAACTTTTCAAAATAGAGAAAAGCGATTACCTAAAAAAGAGGCCAATGGCAAAAAAATTAAGTACAAGGAATGGGATGTCCATAAAAAAGTCAAAGGTAAAAATAGAGGAGCTGAAAGATTAGTTACAGGATCTGATGGAAGGGCTTATTATACAGATGATCATTACGGAAGCTTTATCCAAATTAATGGTCCACCGAGGGAGTGATGAAGTACGCATATTTTTTAATTTTGAATGCGAGAATAATTGAATTTTGAATGGCCCGCTATTGGGAAATATCGTGATTTAGGGCTATTCAAAATTTCTATTCAAAATGCAATACAATAAATCTTAGATAACAAAATATTAAACGCATATTCTAACAAAGAATCTATACTAAGGAACATGAAAATAATTACTTATAACAGTTTGAGGTTTCTTTTTCCTTTACTCTTCGTTGAAAATACTCGCTGATGCCCTGCATCGCCTGCGTTTTTCGCCTTGATTATAGAAAAAATAATTCCTCGTCTTTGTTACAATTTATTAATTACACGTTCCTAAACAAACATTATGAAAACCATCAAAAAGAGCAATCGTCCATCATCTTCAACTGAGTTATTGGTTGTCAAACTAGATGGCCGAAAGACCAAAAGTCTTGCTAAGTTCTATAAGAAGATTGCCAGAAAACTTAAGTTTCCTGATTATTTTGGCCGCAATTTGGATGCCCTTTATGATTGTTTGACCGATTTGAGTTGGTGTGAACCACTTGATGTGATCTTACTCATTAAAAATTTTGAATATTTTCTTTGCAAAGAAGATGAAGAAGTTAGAAATGCTGTGCTAGACGTTTTGAAAGATGCGAAAACAGATCAAATGGAAGAGGATCGAACTTTTGATACCCTTAAAGTCCAGCCAAATAAGGTATAAATACCAATCAATTATATCAACGAAAGTCGTGATAAAAGAAAAATATTTTATGGAAAACAGATCGGAATGACCTCTTTTACATAGCTGTCGGAGCCAATTTGACGACCAGTCCATCTAGTCCATCTTCCATTCTCAATTGACAGCCCAATCGACTATTGTATTCTACAAAAAAAGCTTGATCCATCATGTCTTCTTCTGCATCAGAAGCTTCTGATAATTCATGCTCACTTTGGACATAAACATGACAGGTAGAGCAAAGCGCCATTCCTCCACAGGTTCCTTCAACCGGTAATTCATATGCTTTACAAACCTCCATGAGATTCATATTCATATCTGTTGGCGCTTCCAATTCGTGTTTCTGATCTTCTCGATCGATTACAGTTATTTTAATCATTCAATTGATTCTTTGTTGTTGAATAGAATTTATGACTAAAGAATTTGTATAGAGCCCAAATGATCTTTTAAACCCAACTATCGTCACATCCTCACCATGCCCGTACGGGCAGGTTCCGGGTGTTCCTCGGCTGGCTTCAAAACCTCTATTTGCTTCCTATACAAAATCGCTAGTCATAAACTCTAATATTATTTTAGGATTCTTCGAATCCTGCTACTCCAGTTACCGTCGTGTATTTAAAAGACAATTTTTTATCCGGATTGATGTATTTGAACGCAGATTGACACATTAATGTTGCTTCATGAAAACCACAAAGGATGAGTTTCAGTTTCCCTTCATAGGTATTGATATCTCCGATGGCATAAATACCAGGTACGTTAGTTGAATAGTCCAATGTATCTACTTCAATTGCATTTTTGGTAATATTCAAACCCCACTCTCCTATCGGACCTAATTTTGGCGACAGGCCAAACAAGGGGACAAAATGATCAGTAGATTGGACCATTTCTCTCTCCTTACCTTTTATGACGACGCCTTCCAAATGACCATTTCCTTCTAATCCAACTACTTGTGCTTCTGTTATCAATTCTATTTTTCCAGCTGCGGCTAAATGTTCTACTTTTTCTACAGAATCTAATGCACCTCTAAATCCTTTTCGACGATGCACCAAAGTAACTTTACTCGCTACATCCGCTAGAAAAATAGTCCAATCCAAAGCAGAATCTCCTCCTCCAGCGATCACGACTTGCTTATCTCTATATAACTCTGGTTCCTTAATAATGTATTCTACTCCTTTGTCTTCAAAATCGGTAATGTTGGCAATCGGTGGTTTACGTGGTTCAAAACAACCTAGGCCTCCTGCAATGCAAATCACTGGTGCGGTGATCTCTGTTCCTCGACTGGTAGTGACCTTGAATGCACCGCTGTCTAATTTTTCAACTATTTCCGCTCGTTCTCCAAGGGTGAAAGTTGGTTGAAATGGTTCGATTTGTTTCATCAAATTATCCACTAATTCTCCAGCTAAAACAGATGGATAGCCCGGAATATCATAGATGGGTTTCTTTGGATAAATCTCAGTCAACTGCCCTCCTGGTTGCGGTAAGGAATCGACCAAATGGCAGCGAAGTTTGAGTAAACCTGCTTCAAAAACCGTAAACAATCCACAGGGTCCTGCTCCAATAATTAGAATATCTGTTTCTATCATTTTTTCTTTTTAGTATATCTATCGGTTTAACCGAAAAAAGGATCAAATTGTTTTCAAGTATACTTTTGATGTGCATAATTATATTCAAATACACCAGCTAGAATTACTTCCCTGTAAAATTCGGTTTTCTTCTTTCGATAAAAGCACTTGCTCCTTCTTTAAAATCTTCGGAGTTAGCAGTCTCTCCAAAAGTATCTACTTCAAAAGCAAAACCATCGATGACGTGATTGAAATGAACATTAACAGATTCGATAATCTTTTCGATGGCAATCGGTGCTTTAGTCGCAACCTTTTCGATGATGTCCATTGCCTTTTTCATTAATTGATCTGCCGGAACGACATGATTGACCAATCCCAATCGATATGCTTCAGCTGCGCCCAGCATATCACCAGTTAGCAATAATTCCATTGCTTTTCCTTTTCCAATATATTGGATCAAACGTTGTGTTCCTCCATAACCAGGAATGATTCCTAGGTTCACTTCTGGTTGTCCAAATCGAGCAGTCTCACTAGCTACTCGCATATGACAAGCCATCGCCAATTCACATCCTCCACCTAATGCAAAACCATTAACTGCTGCAATGACTGGTTTTGAAAATCGCTCAATCAAAAAGAAAATATCTTGTCCTCTCTTAGACATTGCCGAAGCAGAATTGGCATCCAAGGCTAAAAATTCTTTGATATCAGCACCTGCTACAAAAGCTTTTGCACCTGCTCCCGTAATAATGACTCCTTTGCTTTTTTTTCTTCTTGGTGCGGTGACACTAAAGAAATGATGTAATTCATCGAAGGTTTGTTTGTTCAAAGCATTCAATGCTTTTTCTCTATTGATGGTAACAAGTAGAATTCCTTTTTTGGTTTTGATATCTAGTATTTCGTATTTCATTTTGAATTATCTTATGATTAGGTTGATTTCTTCGCGCAAAGGTAAGAAACTGAATATAAAAAAACATAAGTCATGCGAATTATAGAAAAAGCTTGTCATTCCGAGTGACAGAATGGAGTCAAGGAATAAAAAAGCTTAGAAAAAAGAATAATTTCGAATGTAGCAAAGCAAAAGTGAGAAATCTTCCTCTATTAGGAGTTAGATTTCTCAATTCCACTTCGTTTCATTCGAAATTTATTGAAATAATAAATGTTTATCCCTCGATTTTGCTCGGGAAGACAACATTTATCTTTTTAGAAAAATTCGGGATGACTCATATGCTTTTAAGGACTATAAAATTTAGTTTTAAAGTAAATAGTAGTTGGTGTTAAAGCTAATTTATTATTACACTTTTGGAAAGCGTTTGATGAATTTCCATAGTTATATTTTTTTTAAAAATGTTAATCTATGTTTTGAAAAAGAAATTTTGAATAATTGAATGTCTGAATTTTAAATAGCCCTCTATCGCGATATTTCCCGATAGAGGGCTATTCAAAATTCAATTATTCTCGCATTCAAAATTATCATTATGACAAAGCTAAAATCTTTGATAACCTTTATTACAAATTAGTACTTTATAATAAAAAAATAAAGTATCGAATCTGTTTAAGAGCATGTTTAAATTTCTATTGATTTTCAATCTAAAATAAATTTTAAACATGCTCTAAGCTGGACTTTAGCATTTTGCTAAATCCGAAAAAAAATAAGAGAATTCTGAATGT
>CAYTVR010000114.1:0-21643 GCA_964441245.1 uncultured Saprospiraceae bacterium
ATTTTCGTTTTCCTACTCTAAATATATTTCGAGCGAAAAGAGCGAACATTAGAAATACGCCACCGATTAATCGGAATGCACCAGAATCATCACCTATCTCACCACTGATATACCTTAAAACCATTAAGCTAGAAAGTACTATGACGATAACAATGGTAACATCAAATTCTTGGAAGGCGGCAGTGTGTCGATAGTTTTTGATTGCTTCTAAAGAAATGTAGTTTTCCTTTTGATAGCGTTCGATCATCTCGATCATGAATAATGGATTACCATCCGTGTTTTCGTAGATGTGATTTTTAAAGAGTTCGTAATCTTCAATTCGATCAATGATTGGTTGGGAGAGTCGATTGATCATTTCGATGCTTTCAATTCTAGAAAGAGGTTTCAGTTCAAGTCGTTCAAAATTGGTAAGGAACGAAATACTAGAAAGCTTTACTTGACGGGCAGCGCATATAATATGAAAATGATTTTTTAGTTTCTCCAGTGCACTGACTCCTGTTGGAGGTATCCTGGAAACATCATCGATGACTAAAGTATATTCTTGTTTTTCAGTTATTTGAATTAAGAGTTCGGTTAGACGTTTGATGGTTTCTTTATAAATGATGGTTTCGATACCATGTTTATTCAATTCCTTTTCATACATCGTTTTAGCGATATTTTCTTTATCAGTTTTGAATAAATAAAGTAACATACTAGTCAGTAATTTTTTCGTAGAACCAATGTCTCCAATCTTAATTATTTTTCCAATTTGATAATTGTCTAATAAATGTGTCTTCCCGACACCTAGTGGTCCAGTGACGAAGAGATTGATTTTCTTTTGACCTAGATCTACAAGTTTTGCTATTTCATCTTTACGGCCAATATGGAAGTTAGTAATCCCTTTGTCTGTTGGAATTACATGGATTGATTTTCTCGGAACCACTTTTCTATAGAGTCGAGTGAAAAAAGAATCTTGCTGAATTGATTCAATCGCAGCTTTGACTTGGTTCGCGGAAACATGAGTATAGATTTCTGTGGTAGCAATTGATTTGTGACCTAACAATTCTTTTGCTATTCGGAGTTCGTTTCCATTGTTAACGATTCTTGTGGCAAACGTGTGACGAAGCATGTGCGGATAAACTTGACCATTGGATATTTTTTTGATCTTTCTCCAGACTTGTTTTCGGCTTAAGTGTAGTTGTTTGGATTGACTACTAGGTGGAAAGAGGTAAGCATCTTGTTCATTGGATTTGAGCTCTTGCCAGTAGGTGCTGAGTGCATCGAGGAGGCGCTGGGTTAATGGAATTTGTCGCTGGTGATTTTTTCCTCTTTTCTTCAAGGACTCTATGATGACATGATTTTCCATGAAGTTGAAATGCTTTAGTTGCAGGCGTACAGTTTCAGTTACTCGGATGCCACAGTCTAGCATTAAGAGGATGATTACCTGGTACTTTTTGGAAGTACAGGATTTTAGGAGATTGGATTGTTGTTGCTCGGTTAGGAGTTTTGGCGAGCGGTAGTTGGTGAGCATTTAATTGGAATTGGAAGTCTTGAATAGAAATGATTTAATATCGATCTAATTAATTACTTTGGTTAATCAATCTAATACTACTTTGTTCCAATTAAAGAATAAACACAAAACTTAAACTATCAAAAAAATAGGCGGTGTTCAAAAAGAACAACCGCCTAAACCCCAAAAAACCAAATGAAAACAATATTATTATGACGCTTATATCTCTCGATATAACCCAATTTTCTAAAGTGTCCCATTAAGACTTATAAAAAACAGAAAGTCACATTTTTTTAGGAGAAAAAATGATAATAATTACATGAAATTTATTTTTTCGAATGATCGCTAAAATGACCAAAGGAACACTAATAATCAAAAATGCTTTTGCATAATATTCAGGTGAAATAAGTAACCAAATAAATAAGAAGGTCGCAAGGAAAGAAATCAGTATTGGAATAAAATATAGCTGTTTTAATCGTTTCAATACGTTTGAAATTTATACCCGATGCCGTAAACCGTTTTTAGAAAATTCCCACAATCATTTTCCACTAATTTTTTTCTCAGGTTTTTGACATGAGCGTAAATAAAATCATAGGGAATCGCTTCATCCATATAGTGTCCCCATAAATGTACGGCGATGCTATCTTTGGTCACTACTCGATTTTTGTTTTGAGCCAAATACAATAATATATTGTACTCTTTTTTAGTCAGTTGGAGAGTCGTCTCTTTGGCTGTTACTTTATGTTCATCAAGATTTACAATCAATTCGCCAAAAATCAATGCATTGCTAAACTGGTCAGTCTTACGACGCAAGACTGCTTTAACACGAGCATTTAATTCAGATAAATTAAAAGGTTTGGTCAGATAATCATCCGCACCAATATTCAAGCCATTAATTCGATCATGAATGGTATCTCTAGCAGAAATAATAACGATTCCAGTTTGCGAATTATCTTGACGTAAAATCTTGACAAGTTTTAGTCCATCTCCTCCAGGGAGGTTAAGGTCAATGATCGCACAATCGTATTCGTAATTATTGATTTTCTTATATCCTTCGTTGAAGGTGTTTGCTACTTCACAAACGTAGCCTTCCTTTTTGAAATATCTCAATATTAAGTTGAGTAAATCCTGTTCGTCTTCTATTATTAGGATTTTCATAATTCAATCAAATTTAGAAAACAAGATAAGTCAAGTACGCTATATTTTCCTTTTTAAAGCGAAAGCATCAGAGATTAAATATAACTTAATTTTACATACAATTAATCTAAATCTATTTCGGATTTATCAAACTCTACTTCGTCAAAGATTTCATCATTAAAGAAGTCATCATCGTCTTCGTCATCTTCATAGTTGTTTTTTGGATTTACCGGAGCAATCGGTTTTTTGATGATTTTAGTGATCATCTTTGGGGAGCTTTTTTTATGACTGAAATCAGGTTTTGGCCTAGGCTCCTTCTTTAATTCAGAAAGGGCAATATCATTTTTTGCTGCTAGACTTTTGGTCGTAGTCGGTACTGCCATTAATCGTCGTTTATCGATCAATTCATCTGTGATGATACAAATGCCATAGGTTTTTTGACGGATACGAATTAAAGCATTTTCTAAGTCTTGAATATGATGGCGATGGCGATTGACCATAGTATAAAGCATTTCCATATCACTATTGCTAGAAGTTTCATCCATTCTATCGCCTTCATTGCCTCTTGATTCTGTGATATTTTCAATTTGGCCAAGCAGAAAATTAAGGTCATTACTTGCTTTCTCAAGCTTCTGTTCAATGTGTATTTTAAAAAGTGCTAATTCTTCATCGGAATATCGATTGGTATTGGACATAATTTATATTTTTTTAGTAGTTCAAATGCAAGACAAATTACCCACTCGATTCTGAATAAAAATTGAAGAAACAAGTGATTGGTGAAAAAATAAAAAAATGCCGGATGGAATTACGCATCATCCGGCATGGGAGGTTTCTTTACGAAATTTTATTTAGGAAAACTTAAATAGGTGAATCGCTGATTTAGGATGAATCCGCAATTCAATGTTTATGTGTAATACAATACAATGTTAGCATCTAATTCTGAATAAAATCTGAATTTAATTTCTCTTTATTCGCAGAGGTAGAAAAGAGAACCATTTATTCCAAGAAAAAAATGGAAAATGCTTTAGTTGACTAGAGGTTTCCATCTCTTTTTCCTGAGGATTTTCTTCAAATTCATTTGATTCGAACTCGGAATCTAATGAAGGATAAATTAATTCAGTTGAACAAATTTCTTCAAAATCTTCGATTGGAGTAAAGCTCTTATGAAAAGTTCGTAAGACTGGCATAGGTTAAATATTTTTATTAAAAATAATGACATGTTAGATACTATGGTCAATGTTATTTTTTTCAAATATACCTATGGATGTTGAAGAAATTCTGAATATTGCTACTGTTTTAATATTTTTAAAAAATCATTTTTTGAATGTTCTAATTTCTCACCACTGCGATGATAATACAAAGCTCCGTTGTTACGCTCGGATTGATGACAAGTAATACATTGTTGAAAGAAGACTTCTTTAAGATTCATTTTATTATATAGTCACAAGAGAATAGAAATAGTTTAGGGTATTTGCTTTTTATCTACAGTTTTTGATAACTGATTTTGTTTAATGAATCTCTATGTAGTGATCTAACATTTACAATCTGTAGAATAATTAAATCTAATGATCTCTTTTAGATTTATTAAGAGAGAATTTGTAGCGACTGTCATTTGACGGCCGCTTTATATATATTGAAGCAGCACTTTTGATGTTTATCTCAAATAGGGAATTGGCTATGTAACAATGATCTTGTAGGAAAGGTAAATGAGCTAAGTTCAAATGAAGCCGGAGTCAAGTATTTGATTAGGAAAATGTCAGATAGTTATTTATATTTAGCTGCCAAATTTCAAGAATTAAATCCTTTTTGCCTCAATGCAAGCACAAAAAGTAGCTTCCTACGTTATCATCATATCTTTTACGATTGCACTATTAGTCATCGGTAAACCTTTTCTAGTTCCCTTGTTTTTGGCGATTGTTATTTGGTATTTGATTAATTCGGTCAATGAATTATTACGTAAATTTTTATGGATTGATGCTCATATTCCAAATGGATTGACCTTGACAATTTCTAGTATTTTAATATTGGCAGTTTTGTTTTTATTCGGGAATTTGATTGCACAAAATATTGAGTTAATGCGAATTCAAGCACCAAGTTATCGACTCAATATAGAGCAACAGGTTCAACGAATATTGTCCATTTTTGGATTAGAACAACAATATAGCTTAAGTAGCTTAGCCACAGAATTTAATTTTAACGATTATTTAGGAAGACTGATTAATTCGATTACAGGAACGACCCAACGAATTTTTCTGATTCTTGTTTATGTGATTTTTCTTTTGATTGAGCAAGACACCTTCCCAAAAAAAATAGCCGCATTGTCCTGGACAAAAGAGCGTAAAGAAAATTTTAAAACCATCTTAGCTCAGATCAACCAAGCGACTAGAACTTATCTAGTGGTAAAATTTGGTGCGAGTATTTTAACTGCTACCTTGAGCTTTATGGTCTTGTCTTTTTTTAAAATTGACTTTCCCGTTTTTTGGGCTTTTGTCATTTTTCTTTTCAATTTTATTCCAACAATTGGCTCCATTGTCGCAACAGCCTTTCCTGCTTTGGTCGCCTTAATTCAATTTGATACTTTAGTTCCTTTTTTTGGTGTATTGATAGGAATTATTATCATTCAAATATTAATTGGTAGTTTATTAGAACCACGATTACTAGGAAGTTCTTTAAACATTAGCCCTTTTGTTATTATCCTTTCTTTAGTCTTATGGGGGATTATTTGGGGTGTCGTAGGAA
Source organism: uncultured Saprospiraceae bacterium (assembly GCA_964441245.1). GTDB lineage: Bacteria > Bacteroidota > Bacteroidia > Chitinophagales > Saprospiraceae > JALZUU01. Next base: position 5,366 of record CAYTVR010000114.1, read on the forward strand.
TGTTGTTATGCGTTCCTTTGACAGTTATCATGATTATTGTAATGGCCGAATTTCCTAATACCAGACCAATCGCTATTTTATTATCTAAAAAAGGAAAAATAAGCAAAACATCTTAATATTTTGATTGAGGTAAAATTGAATTATAAGCCTCCGAGTTTAGAAAGTGCCATAGCCGCAAAAGTCAATGTTAATAAAAAGCCTACCATATCTGTTATAGTGGTAAGAATGGGGCCAGAAGCTAAAGCAGGATCTACATTAAAGCTTTTTAATAAAAGAGGGACTGTTCCACCAAGCGAAACTGCTAATAGTGTGTTAACGGATAAAGCACCACCGACAACTAAACTTAAATATATATTTCCTTTCCAGAAAAAAGCAGCTAGACCTATTAATGCTCCAAGAACAATTCCATTGATAAGCCCGACTGAAATTTCCTGCGACCAAACTCGAAATACTTCCCGAGGTCTAACTACTCCAATAGATAATTCTCGCATACTGACTGCGACCGCCTGATTTCCAGAACAACCACTCATATCTGAAATTATTGGCAGAAAAACGGCAAGGGCAATCACAGAACTTAATACATCTTGATGATAAGCAATGACACTCGCTGCAATAATGTTCAATAATATGTTTACGGATAACCAGGATAGCCGTCGTTTTGCACGAAGTAGGGTAGGCATAGTTCTCAATTCATCACCACCGATGATCCCTTGACTTTCAAGGTGCTCTTGAGTCATTTTTTCATTCTGAGCTTCCAGAATATCTTTTCGAAGAACAACACCCACTAGTTTTTTCTCATCGTCAATTACCGGGGCTCCAAATAAATTATGTTTATTGAAGAAATTGATTAATTCATCAAGAGGAGCTAAATGATTGACAGAAATCACCTCTTTTATTTTGATATCTTCAAGCTTTGAATCCGTTGGAGCCAACAATAAATCCTGCATTTGTAACACCCCTTTTAACGTATTATTAAGTGAGGTTACGAAAATATATTTTAAAGAGTAATATTGATATTTTTTGGCGTTGTCACGTAGGTCTTTTGTGATGGTTTGAATATTTTGCTTTTCTAAAAAAGAAAAATACTCTGTATGCATCATTCCTCCGGCTGTATCATATTGATAGTTTAGTAACTTTCGAATGGACGCTGCTTCGGTCGGATTCATTTCACTTAAAATGGCTTGAGCATCTTCATCATCTAGCTCCATGATAAGATCGACTTGCTCATCACTTTCCATTTCATTTAATATAGCAGCAGCATCTTCAGCTTCCATTTCTTCAAGGATGCTAATCGCTTGGGATTCATGAATTTCTTCTATTAATTCTGCAGCATCTTCTGTTGTCAAATGAGTGATTAATTCCATTTGCTCAGTTCGACTTAAATGCCCAATCAGGTGTACGATATCTTTAGTAGTTAATTGTTCAATGACTTCTGCGAGTGCTTGGTCATCTTCCTGCTGTACTAATTGTAAAATCTTTTTTCTTAATTTATAATTAACGGATTCAGTAGTCATATTTCTCAATTTCGAACAAAAGTAAGAATTTCTAAATGAAGAAATACAAAATCATACCAACCTAGTGACAAGTCAGTCAACTTTGTACTTTTGGATAACAGCATTTTTTGTTTGATTTGATGAATACGACCTTTGTTATTGATACTCGTTTGTTCCAAGATACCAATTTCTAAATCCTCAATAGTAGTTATTTGCTAATTGAGTTTGTCTTTGGATGCTTTTAATAATTTATTTTTATTTTTAGTTTTAATTCTCCGATAAGTGCATTTAAGTCTTTCTTTATTTTTCGTAATTGTTGAATTTCTTTGCTTATTCCAGTTGGATCTTTTGCATAGTCTTTGTGAAGCTTTTTTACCTTAAGTTGTTTTGCTTCTACTTCCTTGATTTTATTTGCAAACATGATTTCTATAGAATCATTTGAAACTAATAGTTGCTCAAAGTCTTCTTGTAGAATAAAAATATCATTCCTTAAATCATCTCGTAGTTTTTTAAGATCTGAAGCCTCATTGGACCATTCTTGCTTATCCGTATTTAAAGATGATTTTTTTTGGCCTAAGTAAAATGCTGAGTACATCATCATTAGTAAAGGGATTGCTATAACGATCAAGGCTTGACCTGAAAATATATTTCTGTTTTTCACCATTCTTTATTGTCAATTAACTCTGCCTTTTCGATAAACAATTGATTCCTAAAAGGTGATAAATAGGACAATAGCCCAACAATCCAGTTAGTTGTAATGAAGCTGCTAGTATCAATAATAAAAGGGCCCAACTTCCAGTGATTATGTTGAAGAAAATAAGCGTTGCGATAAGTACTGATAAGACTATTCTGGTTATTTTTTGTGAGAATATGAGATTCTTTTTCATGATTTTTTTTTGTAGTAATTAAGCAGAAACCTTAGTTCTTGTATTGAGGAGTAATTCTCCAATTTTATTTCTACCTCTAGCTAGTCGCATTTTAACTGCAGATTTAGAAATACCTAATTCTCTTTCTAGGTCTCTTACTGACTTTCCATTAAAATATCTTTCCATTAAAAGAGCTTTCGTATCTATATCTAAATTTTCTAGAATAAGATCTAGTTTGTTTAAAAGATCATCTTTAACAACCGCTTGCTGAAGGCCTTCTTGATCATCTTCCAAATGATAGAATGATTTATTTTCCACTGAATAAGTTTTTCCTTTAGATTTAAGACAATCAATACAGGCATTATTGGCAATCTTGAATAACCAGGCAATAAAAAGTTCTGGATTTCTTAAGCCTTGAATTTTAGAAATTAGTTTGACAAAAGTGTCTGAAGTAATATCATATGCATTGTCTCTATCTTTCACTTTCCCCAAACAGTAGTGATATATTTTTTTATAGTATCTATTGTACAATTCACCAAAGTAAATATTGTCTTGACTTTGTTGGTATATGGTCACTAGTTGGTTGTCGGTTAATTGCTTTAAAGAGATCATGTTATTTTATTTTGAATTATAGTTTTCCAAATAATTGATAACACAAAGATGGAGCAGAAAACAAGCAGATTATACAGTGAAAAAGCGTATTTTTTAAAATGAGCAATATGCGTAGAGGGTAGGTAAATTGCGTAGATGGATTTGCGTTTAAATGATGTGTGAAATAGGAGATTTGGTATAAAGACTGGGTGTTTAGAAAGGGTCACTAAAATAGCCGATTTTTTTTTAGTTAAAAGTTTATGGAAGTACTCTTTCTTCAGAATTTCTTCAAAATTACGTGCATATATTTGCGATTCATAAATGGTTATTATTTTGCAATAAAAACTAATTGCAATAGTAGCTGATGGTTTTACAATTTAATCATTAAAAACAATGAAAAAGACACTAGTATTTTTTAGTGCAATGTTGATCACAGTTTTATTAACTGCAACAAATTTAACAGTTGATCCTCCGTCAACAATCATGAAAGCGTTTAAGCAAAAGTATCCAAGCGCAGTTGATATTGGATGGGACCAGGAAGGGACTGTTTTTACCGCTGATTTTGAAGACAGTGATGGCTTTTACAAAAGAGCTTTTTATGATGGAAAAGGAAATTGGATTAAAACAGAAATTGAAATCAGCGAAATGGACATACCTAATAATGTATTGGCATCTTTGGTGTCCATAAAGGAGGTAGAGTACTTCCCATTGGCTACCCAAGTAGAAGAACCAACAAAGAGTTACTATGTTTTAGGATTTGAAGATGGCGATAATTTTCTAACAGTCACCTTAAGTGAAGATGGCAAAATTTTAAATAAAGAAGCCAAACCACTTGAGGTTGATGAAGAAGACGAAGATGATGATGGGTTTTAAAGTTCGCGATAAATATTAATGTAGATTCTATTAGATGTATTAATAACTGGTTCTTTCCCTCGGAGCCAGTTATTTTTTGTTTTAGTGAGAAAATATTCAATAATTTCATGTTTAAGGCAGAAGTTTTTTAAAAATGATTGGTTTTAAATTCTGATTAAAATGAGAGAGAAATCTAAATAATGCAGACTTGACGAAGTTCTAGCTAGGGTTTCAATCTAATTAGAAGAGCTTTAAAAGCATAAGCCACCAAGTGATGGTACGCTTCGAGTAACAGCTGATGAATTAGAGATACCTGCGATTATACTTGAAGTTGGTAATCCCAATTTATTTCAGAAAGAGATGATTCGAGATGGACTTACAGGAATCCACAATTTGTTGGGGTATTTAAAAATTGTAGATTCGGATGTTAGAGAACAGTCAGATGAAACCGTCATTTGCAAAAAATCTTATTGGATTTATACCGATACAGGAGGCTTACTTACTGTTCATCCACAGGTAACTCAGGTGGTGACAAAAGATGAAAAAATAGCTACTTTAAGAAATGTCTTTGGTGATATAGTTAAAGAATATAAGGCTCCTGAAAATGGTATCGTAATAGGTAAAAGTGTAAGTCCTGTTAATCAAGCAGGAGGGAGGATATTACATTTGGGAATAGTGAAAGCTAAGTACAAATAAACGGAGAATGAAATTTCATTCTCCGTCTTCTACAAGATAAAACAAACTATTGGCTAATCTATCTTTGATTGATCAGAATCATCTTTATATTCAGGATCGATATCTTCATCTTGAGGGAGGTCATCTTCGGTCATATCCTCATCCTCTTCATCGATGTAAATTTCCTTTGAATCGCTTTCGCTATCATCATATTCCTCTTCATAAAATTCTTCTGTATTTTCTTCTTCAGAATTGGAATGTTGTTTAGGATCTCGACAATCCGTAAAAAGGAGAATTTTCATTGTTAATAAAGTGCAAATTAAAAGGTGTTTTTTCACGTTAATTTTTTTAGTGATTTTAAATGAAATAATATAGATAAATGACTTGTAAATTAAAAAGGGTCACTTATTTTATAAGATTTAACTTTAATGATTGTACTGATTGATAAAGTTCTTGATCGCTCAAAAAAATGACAACCTTTTCCATGGTTGCTATATCCAGAAGAGGCAATAAAGGTTGATCGACCTCTAATATTTTAACAAGTGCGCTCTTGACTTTTTGATCCCAAACTTCAAAATAATGATCTATATCGTGAGGACTAATTTGCAAACGACAATTAGGCTTTGGACAGATAAGCGGCATATCTTCAATTATATTAAATAAACCATATTCACCTGTGATTTCTTCACTGGGTAAGATATTGCGGATCGCAATTTCAAATCCATATCCTGTACTCATCGTATTACAATCACAACAATGATTGACATATTTTCCATGGTCCCAACTGACAATTCTGTTGCCTTGATTTTCAATATAGGAATACTTTTCTATAGCTTCTTGAAGTATTGGATCAAGTTGAGCAAAGGCTTTTGGAGAAATACTCATTTCGAGTTCGTCTTTGACGTAAACAATTGTTCCACAAGGAATAAATTGTGTTGCAAATACACCTGTGCCAATGGGATCACCGATGTATTGAACTTTTGAATGTGGGTGAATCATGTTAATTTTTTAGAATTAATAATGGGATTAATATATCATTTGCTATCTGCTCTGTGATATTTGGCTCAAATAATTGAGACCAAAATCTTGATTGATGTGTGGGTAGCACGAGCAAATCAGCTTGTTTAAGTGCTTGATATCTATCTACTAATTCGCGTGTATCTCCGACATCTATTTGGAAATCAATATTTCTGTTTGGAAATGCTTCGTTAATCTTTGCTTTTAGTTCTGATATCCTTGAATTTGTTTTTTCAAGTTGATGTTTGTCACAAATTCCTAACACGTTCAATTGAGCCGAAAAAATATTACACCAGCCAATTAAATTCTTAATCGTCTTTTCATCATTTGATTTTGAGAGGTAAGTAGTGTAAATTATTTTTTCGATTTCTTCCATTTTAGATTCTGGAGGAATCAGTAAAACTGACGTTTTTGCTTTATTGATTATTTTCAAACTAAACCTGCCAAATATCTGATCTGGTTGAGTGTTTCTATTCATGCCCATGACGATCAAATCAGGATTTTTTGACGCTTCAATTTCAAGGAAGGTTTTGAATAACTCACCTCGACGGACTTCTAGTTTTAGTGGAACAATTCGTTTGAGGAGAGAGGTATTATTCTTGGCAAAATCTTTTAGTTTGATCAATTGTTCATTGTATTCATCTTCTACAAAGACTCCAGTTTTACCATTATAAATATGGCATAATGTAATTTTTGCTCCAAATTGTTGTGCTATTTTTAAAGCATATTTATAAATGTCTTTAGAGTGATCAGAATGCGCGGTAAGGAAGAGAATGTTGTCCATTTTTTTGGTTTAGGAATGCTTAATTATTTGTAATAAAGACAGAAGAGTAATCATTGGTCACTTATTTACATTCTTTATATCTTTTGAGGTTTTCAGTAAAGATTTCTTGTTTTGTTTTTTTGAAAAAGCAAAGACGAATCAGAATTGATTCGTCTTGCTTTCGACATAAATAGTGTCTTAGCCTACATTTGCAGGGAGGAATTTAATAGTTGCTTTGCAAATACAAGTTTCATAAATAACTTGAGTGGTTATTTCTTTTTAGTAGTGCTCTTTTTGGGAGCTGCTTTTGTACTTTTTTTAGTACTCGCTTTAGCAGTTGCAGTTGTCTTTTTAGCTACAGTTGCTTTTTTCTTAGCAGGTGTTTTTGCCATGATGAATTAAATTGTTAAAAATGAATCAATGAGTAATTATATTGAACAAATAATTACCTTATTTTTTCTTTGACTGTGGAATAGCAGAACGTCCTTTTTTAGAACTTCCAGCTGAATTAGACGCACCAGCTTTTGATAAGCGTTGTGCTTTCTTTTTTGCTTTTGCAGCTTCAGCATTTTTTCTTGCTTCCGTTTTCTTTTGCATTTTTGTCTTTGCCATGATGTTACATTTTAAATGGGTAATAAAAAATTTAGTTAAAGACGAAGACCTGCTTAAAGGTCACTTTCAAAATTTAATAAAATAGGTGAATAATTACTTTGGTTAATTAACCTACTGAGAAACGAATAATTTAGTCTTTCATTTTTAGTTTGACTAACAACCATATCAATCTTTTCTTCTTCTAGGAAATGACCTAATTCCTTTTCTAAATTGCCAATCGCTATATTCCTGTGAATATTAATTTCTGTTGGTTGCCAATTATTTATACCAGTTTGGAATTGGCCATTTAAATTTAATAAATACAAGTAGGCTTTGTCAAGACTTTGCTCATTAGGTACGGTTGTAAAACATACTACGTTTGCTGCCAACTTTTTGGCCATTTCTAGCGTCTTAAAGTAAGAGCTAGTATTATCTTGATTGATTAAAAAAGGATATAAAATGGTCTTTCCCATGATTGCTATTTTTATTATTGTTATCCGAATCATGAGAAAGACTGGAGAAAAAAAATAGGTCACTTATTTTAACGATAAATTTTAAAGTTGAATCCCTTTGTTTGAATCAATAAAAATATCTTCAGTGATATTTGGAATCCCAAGCCAAGGGTTACCATAAGAAAAATCAATGTCATCCTCTTCTAAAGAGTCAAGGTTTTGTTGGTGAAAATTTAAATACCAACCTTTAATAATTTCAATCATGTTCGTAAGAGATTTTATAATGTTTATTTGTAATGCAAAAATGCTAGTTGATTCTGAATTAAATCTGAATAATACGAATTGTAAAGAATAATTATTTATAATTTTTTTATCTAGGAAGCAAAATGAAAACAGATGCCAATCTTAAAGGTAAAAGAATAAATAGGAGTTCAGAAAAAAAGGAAAGTACTCAAAATGATCTTGGAACAAAGTGGAGTCATAAAATAAAATCATCCTTATAGCGAATTTCAGAATTTATTCAGAATGAGTTGATAATTTTGTGATAATATTTAATCGAAAACTGGATGGATTTTTTGGCATATAGAAAAAAGAAGAATTGTGAAAATTTCATCATATTAGAGAAAATTTGATTCTAATTTTGGCATTTTAAACAAAAATAAATTTTTAATTAAAAAACAGATATTAATGGTACTTCAAAAAGGAGAATTAAATAGATATTCTGAGCTCGATTTAGCAGAATTCAAATTGTTGATCGAAAATAAATTAGTCAAAGCAATGAAGGATTGTAATTTCATGCAATCTCAACTTGCCGATTTGGCAGAGGCGAAAAATAATGAAGGGGATTGGATGGATGATACTTCTACAAGTAATGAAATAGAACTTTTGTCTACAATGACAAATCGACTTAAAAAGCATATTCAAGATTTAGAATTTGCACTCCTACGGATTAAGAATAAAACTTATGGTATCTGTATTGTCACGGGAGAATTAATTGATAAACGAAGGTTATTGGCGGTACCTGCGACTACTAAAAGCTTTATTGGGAAACAGCAGATTCCGGTAAGTACTATTACATCCTAAAATCAAGAGATGATTTTCCAAACCTTGGAAAAGACTTCTTTTTCTAAAAATCTTGATTATTGAAGGTGAAGAGGATATCCTATAACTTATTAAGCACTATCTAAAAAAGAGGGGAAATATGTAAAGAAGCGTCATAGTTGGAAAAAAATCTATAATTAAAATTGAAGACCTAATAATGACAAGAAAAATATTACTTGTAGTTTTTTCACTCCTCTTTAGCTCAGATGTAAATAGTCAAACGATTAGTACTATTCAACAATTGGATATTGATAAAATTCCCAATGGGAGTATTGAAAAGTATTGGTTGTCATTTATGAATAATGGTCTAGGGCAGCAAATAACAATTCCAATAATAATTGCGAAAGGAAAGACTGATGGGCCTGTACTTGGTTTGGTTGCAGCTATTCATGGGAATGAGTTGAATGGTATTCCAGTAATACAAGATATTTTTCGCCAAATTAACCCCGATTCGCTGAAAGGAACGATCATTGGGGTGCCGGGTGTGAATGTAGTAAGTATTGACAGAGATCGACGGCGTTTCGTTGATGAAGAAGATCTTAATCGAAACTTTCCTGGTAAAGAAAGGGGGAACAGATCGCAACAATATGTTTGGAAAATTGCAAATCTAATCTTACCTCATTTTGACTATATGGTTGATATGCATACTGCTAGTTTTGGTCGGACGAATACCCTTTATGTAAGAGCTGATTTAGTTAATGATACGATAGCTCAAATGGCAGACTGGCAAGATTGTGATATTATTTTGAATAGTAAAGGAATGCCTTCTACTAGTAGTGGTTTGGCCATGTTACGTACATTTCGAGCGGAGGCTATGCTTAAAGGAATACCAGCGATCACGATAGAATATGGAAATCCTCAAGTATATCAACCAGAGATCATTACCAGAGGTGTTAATGGTATTAAACGACTGACGAATGGTTTAGGAATGACGTTTTTTAAGGATATTGTTCTACCTATTCAACCAGTGCGATGCAAAAAATCCTATTGGATCTATATGAAAGAAGGAGGATTGCTAAGTATTTCGGTAAATCTTAATGAACAGGTTGCTAAAGGAATTTTAATCGGTGAAGTAAGAAATCCTTTTGGTGACTTAATCCGATCTTATTATGCTCCTGAAAATGGTATTATAATTGGAAAAAGCTCTAATCCTGTGAATATGGATGGAGGCAGAATTATACATCTAGGGATTGTAGATTAGGTATTAATAACCAAGTTGAATTTTGACAAATCGCTCTGATAATTTAATTGCATTGATGACTTCGATAGCGAGTTATTTCCAGTCCTCAATGGTCCTTCTAAGTTTTTAGAAGTTCTAAATTTTCCATCAATTTCTTGAGGAACCCTAGCTTGTCGTATGGGTTTTACCTTCTCTAAATCTGAACATTTTTTGGTTTTTTCTAAATCTGAATTTTGAATGAATTCAAAATTCAGATTTTCTTCAAAATTTAATATTAATATTGCCATTCTTTTAGAATAGAATTTATTAATAAATATGTAGTGATGAGGAATACTTATTTTGATCTAATAGATCAAACCTATTATTTCCCTCAAGAAGGGTTTAGTCTTGAAAATGATTATCTTTTTTTTAATGGTGTATCATTAAAACATCTGATTGATTTATATGGTACTCCATTTCGATTAACTTATTTACCTCGCATTGGGAGTCAAATTCGGAGAACTAGAAACTGGTTTAAAAAAGCGATGCGGGTGAATAATTATAAAGCTAACTACCATTATAGTTATTGCACTAAATGTTGCCATTTTCAGCATGTGATATCCGAAGCTTTGCGCCATAATGTTGATATAGAAACTTCTTCTAGTTTTGATATTGATTTAATTCTAGCACTATTCAAAGCAGATAAAGTATCTAAAAGTTGCGTATTAATTCATAATGGGCACAAAACAGATGACTATCTTCAGAAAATTGTAGCGTTACAAGATTTAGGTTTCAAAAATTCGATTCCAGTTTTAGATAGTATGAAAGAGTTAGAGCGATTTAGCGAATTGGATCGCCCAATCAAAATAGGATTGAGGATGGCTACGGATCTTCAGCCACGGTCTGATTATTATACTTCTCGGCTAGGGATTCGACCTTCTGAAATTTTAGAATTTTATGAAAATAAGATAGCTCCCAATAAAAACATTTCCTTGAAAATGTTACACTTTTTTGTAGATTCTGGGATGAAAGATAATATGTATTATTGGGGAGAATTCAAGAAAGGGATAAAAATGTTTGTGGAATTAAAAAAGAGATGTCCATCTTTAAAAGCTTTGAATTTGGGTGGTGGATTTCCCATTAGAAATAATCTTGGTTTTGAATATGACTACAAATATATTGTCAACGAGATTGTAAGTAATATTAAAGGAATTTGTGATAGTGAAGGGGTAGAAGAACCAGATTTGTTTACCGAATTTGGAAAGTTTACTGTTGGTGAAAGTGGAGCGGTAATATTTGAAGTATTAGAACACAAAAAGCAAAATAATGCAGAGCATTGGTATATCATTAATAATAGTTTGATGAATACTATTCCTGATGCTTGGAGTATTTTGGAGAAGTTTATTTTATTACCGATCAATCATTGGAATAAAGATTATCATCGAGTAAATATCGGAGGAATTAGTTGTGATCATTCAGATTATTATAACTCGGATGAACTCAACCAACAAATCTATTTGCCTAAAATTGAAAGTAAACAGAGTGAACCTTTGTATTTAGGATTTTTTCATACTGGAGCTTATCAGGATGCTATTAGTGGTTATGGCGGAATCAAACATTGTTTAATTCCATCTCCTAAACACATCATAGTCGATCGAGATGCTACCGGTAATTTTGTATCTAAAGTTTATAGAGAACAACAAGAACCAGAAGACATGCTTCGAATTCTAGGTTATTAAATTCAAAAAAATGAATAAATCAATCACTTCTTTTTTAGAGAAGAATTATCGGCATTTTAATGCGGCTAGCTTGGTGGATGCCGCGAAGGAATATAAAGAGCAATTACGAAAGGGTAATAAGATGATGATCACAATGGCTGGAGCAATGAGTACTGCTGAGTTGGGTATTTCATTAGCCGAAATGATTAGGAAAAATAAAGTACATATCATTACTTGTACTGGAGCAAATCTAGAGGAAGATCTATTTAATTTAGTAGCTCATGATCATTATCTTCGGATACCGAATTATCGGGATTTAAGTCCTCAAGATGAGCAAGCATTATTGGACAAGCATTATAATAGGGTCACTGATACTTGCATCCCAGAAGAAGAGGCAATGCGGCGAATCGAGCATCATCTTATTGATGTTTGGGAAAAAGCAAAAAAAGAACGAAAGCGTTATTTTCCACATGAATATCTTTATCAAATTATTCGAAGTGGTAAACTAAAATCATCGATGCAAATCAATCCGAAAGATTCTTGGTTGGTTGCAGCCTGTAAGAAAAATATTCCAATTATTGTACCTGGTTGGGAAGACTCGACAACTGCCAATATGTTTGCGGCTCATTGTATAAATAAAAAATTTAAGCCAGCTATTGTCAAATCTGGTATTGAATATATGATGTATCTTGCGGATTGGTATGTCAAGAATACGGAAAAAAAAGGACTAGGTTTTTTTCAGATAGGAGGAGGGATCGCGGGAGATTTTCCGATATGTGTGGTGCCGATGCTCCGACAGGATATGGATTTAAACCAAACACCATTTTGGTCTTACTTTTGTCAGATTAGCGACTCTACTACTAGTTTTGGTTCTTATTCTGGAGCGGTTCCAAATGAAAAAATTACTTGGGAAAAATTGACAACGGATACACCTAAATTTGTAATTGAATCGGATGCGACTATTGTAGCACCATTGATCTTTGCATATATTCTTGGGTGGTAATTTTGATATGGTTAAAAAAATCAGAACTTCTTCAGAAGTGAGTAGTTATATTTGCTTTCGATAATCAATAAATGGCTAAAGTTTCATTTATACTTCACTAAGTTTTTAATACCAAAACAATGAAAAAACGATCCTGTTGGCAGTAATGTTAATGTTGGTCAGTGCTTTGATGAGCACTAGCCTTCTGACTTTTTTGATTCCTCCTAGCGAAGTGTTAAATGCCTTTAATAGTAAGTATGCAAAAGCAATTGAGATTCAATGGAATAAGACAGAGACTCATTACATGGCAAGTTTTGAAGATGAGGTTGATAGCACTTATAAAACGGCCATTTTTAACATGGAAGGAACTTGGACAGAGACCTATTATGAAGTTATTGATTTAGAAATTCTAGATCTTATTTTTGAAAATTTAGATGCCCTTTTTACTGAGGTAGATTACCATTTCGAATGGACTTAAAAAAGAAACTTCAGCCCTGACCTATTTTATTCTTAGTTTCGAAAGTGGCGAAAACTACATTGATATTCAAATAAGTGATGAAGGAGAAGTGCTTTCTCTGGAGGCAACTCCCCTAGAAAAGGAGGAAAATGAAAATTTTGAGGAAGATGATCCTAAATAATTTGTTATAAATCCTAAAAATTTTCGTCCATTTTAATTAAACTAATCTTTTTGCCGTCCTGAATCTTTTCCTTGTAGATTCAGGACTTTTTGTTTTACGAAGTGGTGTCATCAATCTGTAGTATTGGAATTAGTTTTTAGATACAATGAAGGTTTGTAGCTTCGTTTTTATTTTTCTTTCATGGAAATAACATGGCTACTTATTTTCAGGTCCAATGAAAAAAGCCTTTCTAAAACATCAGGTTCATTTCTTTTTAAGAATACAGGATTTTTTTTAGAATTGGGATTTCTAATTTTTTTTAGAAATTGATTTGTTTGCTCATCAATAGGGTAGTGCGTATTTCGCCCAACAATTGAGATATGTTCAGCTAATTGTTGAGTTAAAACTTCTATATATTGTGGCTCTTGGTTGGTCAATGTTTTAGTCATCTTCTCTTTTATCTTACGAGTGGATTCTAATGATAGTTCAGCTAATGCTAGCTCTATTACCAGTAAGTCTTTATGTTTGCAAATTTTGTGATTGTCTTGCCAATTTTTGACTATTGCTATATCTTCTTTACTCAATGCTAAGTCGGTTGTTTGCTCTAAGTATTTAGCATCATCGAGTACTACATCATACCTGATTTTTCGATCAACTTCTACAAGTTTATTGTTTAATAAAGTGATAAGAGCAATATCCAAGAAAAATATGATGGTCAGGGAGAAAACAAGAAATAAGAATAATTTTTCAAACATGGAATTATGATTTTTTAGTAAAATGTTCCTGAATGAAATCTTGCCAATCAAGTATGAAAATCATGACGATTAAAAATAGAAAAAAAGAAAGTCCTTTAATTTGATTACCGACTTTAAATGAAATAATGTGATGGTGAGCCAATGAATCAATGCCCGTAATTATTAAAAGTACTAGTATGAAAATGATTATTCTGGTACTTAGATATAGAGACTCTTTCATAATTATAATTAACTATATGCATGTATTCCTTGGTTGGGTATGGAATAAGGCCAATTAGCCTTTTATCAACATAAAGACAAAAAGAAGTTAATCGGTCACAAAAAAAATGAACATTCTAAAAATGCCAGTTAAAAAAAAGAAAGTAAGGGTGACCTCATGGAGATTTTTAGTCTTTAAGTTTTTTAACAAGTAACTAAAGACTGGAATAATGAAAGATAATTTCAAGGTATACTATAATGACTATTCGGTAGATCCTAAGTATGTTGATGATTTGTACTTTTTACAAGTTGAATTGCTCAAACTCCAAAAGTATATCTATGAAAATAAACGCCGTATGGTGATCCTTTTTGAAGGAAGAGATACTGCAGGAAAGGGGAGTGCTATTTTTCGATTTACACAGTTTTTAAATCCACGTACTTTAAAAATAGTAGCTCTTGGCAAACCAACGAAAAATGAGAAAGGACAATGGTTTTTTCAACGTTACTTAAAGCGACTACCGAATCCAGGAGAGATGGTCTTTTTTGACCGTAGCTGGTACAATAGGGCTGTGGTAGAACCAGTGATGAACTTTTGTACAACAGAGCAATATGATCGTTTTATGAACCAAGTAGGACCAGTCGAGAATATGCTGATTGAGAATGGAATAATAGTGGTCAAATTTTGGTTTTCGATCAAAGCAGAGGAACAGAAAGATCGTATTAAAGAACGACTAGAGAGCCCCTTAAAACAGTGGAAAGTCAGCCCCGTTGATTTAGTTGCCCAAGAAAAATGGGAATCCTTTACACATTATAAAAATGAAATGTTCCGCTTGACACATCGAGCAGAAAATCCTTGGGTAATTGTTCGAGGTGAAAGCAGAGAACATGCTCGTATACAAGCGATGAAATATATCTTAGCTTTAGTAGATTACGACGATAAATCGAAGGAGTTAACAAAGGCAGATTCTCAATTTGTTTTTCCTTGGAAGGAGATGGGATAATACTAATCATAGAGACATTTTGTGATTCTAGATGAATAGTAGCTTGATCTTGTAGTACAATGTGACCGTTTTCCAATTTATAGTCTTCTTATAGATTAAAATTTTTGAAGACACGCTGAATAATAATAAATGGAAAAATTTAGGCATTTAATATTGATTTTATTTTTCTCTTTGATAATGAATTCATTAATTGCTCAAGCTCGATATGGTTTTGAATTGCGAAGTGGAGCTACTTTACCTACTGAAAAGTTGGGAAATGCTGATTTGGATATTGGGCTTTGTTTGGAAGGAGTATTTGAGCTTAGGCTTACCAATTATTTTGCACCATATATTGGATGGGGATGGAACAGATTCACAGGAGCAGAGTCGTCTTCCAATGCTAATGTTCGCTTTGAAGAAACAGGTTTTTTGTTTGGATTAGGCTTTTATATTCCAATAGATAAAAGTAAATCAGGGTATTTTGTAAAGTTGGGAGGAGTCTATAATTTTATCAATACCAAAAGTGATGCTCCAGTATTTACAGATGTTTTTGGAAATGGTTTGGGCTGGCAGGTTGGTATGGGGCTGAATATTTCATTAGGTGATAATTCTAATTGGTCGATACGCCCTGGAATTAAATTTAAGGCTTTATCAAGGGACATTATGACAAAACCAAGTAATAGTAAAGTGGATTTAAATTACTTTTCTATGGGGCTTGGAATTGCAAAAATATTTTAATAGAAAATAATTAGTTCATAGTAAGATAGACCAGAATGGAAATTTAAATTGCCATTTGCTTATTTCAATATTGAAAGTTGATGTAAGCCATCATTGTATTTATAATCTACGACCAACTCAGATTGTTCGCAAATTCGTTTTACAATCGAAAGTCCCAAACCTAAACTTTCCTCTACCTCAGAATTTCGTTTAAACCTTTTAAATAGTGTTTCTATTGGCATCGTTGGAGGATGCCCCGAATTGCTAATAGAAAATGCGTTATTATTTATATTTATTTTAATAAAACCATCTACATCGATATTATAACGAATCGCATTTTGGATTAAATTAGTAATAAGAATTTCCGCTAAAGTTTCACTCATTTCTACCTCCAAATTTGCATCGTAAAATTTATGAATTTCTATTCGTTGAATTTGAATAAGGTCTTGGAAATTATAGAGAATTTCTTCAATTATATTTTTAATGTTTACCTTCTTTGTATCAATAAAACGGTCGTGTTCGATCTTTGAAAGTAAAATTAAAGCTCTATTAATTTTAGATAATCGATTGGTGTTTTGTAAGACGGTTCCTAATGATTCGATTTCCTTTTCTTGAATCCGAGGTGATTGTAACAATAATTCAATATGACCTTTAATAATAGCTAGAGGAGTCTGTAATTCATGTGATGCATTTTGAGTGAATTGTTTATTGGCTTGATAATTTTTTCTAACTCGATCAATCACCTCCACTA
>CAYTVR010000115.1:0-21639 GCA_964441245.1 uncultured Saprospiraceae bacterium
ATCTGCAGCGTCTCTCAATTCTATAAAAACCCAATCCACAATTGCATCAGGCGTGTCAGCATTTGCCCTTAGTACTTTATAGGTAGTAACTTCATTACCGCCAGTCGTGTGCACAAATCGATCTTTCAACAATGAATCTATATCAGCAGAATAAGGTTGTTGCAATGGTACTAAATCTTGTTTAACTAGGTCCGCTCTCATCAAACTGTCAGTAGACCCGATCAAAGCACCTTGAAGCATAATTCTGAAATCTAATAAAGTACGATTGTCTAGAATAGTTAGATAAACTGTTGCACTATCACAAATAGAGGGGTCATTAGCATTACAAATTTCATAAACAAATCGATCATTTCCATAATAAGCTGAATCTGGAATATAACTATAATCTCCATTGGAATTAAGCGACAAAGTTCCGTTTTGAGGAGCTACTAAAGGACTTGTATTTATGTTAATTGGAATAGAATAGAAATTGTCATTTAAACTTAAGTTACTGCTTAATGTGTCTCCCATGTTTCCAATAATCATATCATCTGTGGCATAGCCATCATTTATTAAATCTCCTCTTAATAAATCAATAGTGACCGTTACCGTATCACAGGCGATGAGTGCTCCATTATCACAAACAATGTATTCAAACTGGTCTTTTTCAATCACTCCTACATTAGGAATATAATCAAAAGTCCCATCAGCATAAATAGTCAAATTACCTTTTGTCGGAAGACTAAATGCCGTAGTATTGATATTCAAACTATCTCCTTCTGGATCGTTATCATTTGCTAATAAATTAGAGCTTAAGGTTTTGTCATTTTCTGTGATGAAGTGATCTTCCATTCCTGCGATTTGATTAATGGTTGGATCTGAAATATCAATTACATCGATACTCACTTTTGCTGTATCGCATAAAACCGGATAGCCATTATCACATATTTGATAAAAAAAAGTGGCTTCTCCTAAGTAATTTAAAAAAGGCGTAAAGGTATAATTTCCAAGAGCATCCATTGCAACAGTTCCTCCTATATCATTGAATGCCGTGGTATTGATTACCAAGTCATCTCCATTCAAATCCTGATCGTTGGTCAATAGATTACCTGAAACAGATTGGTTAATCTCTGTGGAATTTATATCCGAAATGGCCAATGGTCTATCATTACAACCACTCGTAAAAACAATATTTAAAAAGTCATAAATACCTGGAGAAGATTCGTTAAGATTGTAGTTAATGATCGCTGATGGGGAATCATTATTTTCCACTGTACTTGATAAACCGTTTGCACCGAAAGGTCCGACAATCATATCATCCATATCAATACTTTGAGCATGTCCTGCTTCTTGAGCATCACTACAATCATCATTATCAGAATCAAGATCAAAATGATTAGGAATATTATCCCCATCAAAATCGAATTCGCTTTCGACTAATCCATCTTCATCGCCAATTTCAAAAACAGCATCGTTATCATCAAGATAAATTGGGATACCATCATTATCCGCATCCGTTAAGGGATCTATAATCGATTCTTGTAAATCAGGAATGCCATCATTATCATCATCGAGGTCAGTTAGATCATCGATTCCATCGATATCATTGTCGTCTATAAAATTCAATCCAAAATTATTGGAAGAACCACATCCACCAGTTGTAAGTATAACAACTGATTCAACATTATCAGTTGTTAGATAATAGCCTTCTGGATGAGTAGCTAAATCTGTTTCAACAATAAAATGAGTGATATCATTTTGAGCAGTGATGGTTATATTATCCAATAAGGTGTATTCTCCGTTTTCCCAATTATTACCTTGATTTAAAAATCTTATCGTTGTGTTATTAGAAATGTAGGAAGATATATTTTGTGTAAACGTACCGATTTGATTTCCTCTTAACCTGCCAATTGTCGTAAAAGAGGTACCATTTGAAGATACCTGTACAGATAGAGATTCATTTCCATCTAAACCTATCGTTCTCCAATCGAAGGAAAGCTCGGCAGAAACCGTTCCGGATAAATCTACACTTCGTCTAATCGTCTCGTCATTTCGATAGGCCCAATGAAAAGCTAATCGTCCATTTATTATCCCAACATAATTTCCATTAGGACCTGGACTACCTGCGGGATCTGTTTCTATCCAATCAGTCGCCCAAGGGCCAGTTCCTCCAATATAGCTTCCACTGGAAAGATCATCTTGAACAGTTATTATTGTGGGAACAAAAGTATACAGGTAATTTCCAAAGGCAGAAGTATTTTCTATACTCAACAATTCATCTCCGACATCTACTGAACCATCTTGATTCAAATCTTCATATACTCTTATAGCAATATTTTCGAGTCCGCTCTCTGCATCATAAATCCCATTTTCATTTCTATCAAGAAACACCTTACCATTTATAATTTTTTCTGTAGGCCCAGCTAAGCAGCCAGCTACTTCTATTATTACCTGCGCAATATCACAGACCGTTGAATCGTCTACACTACAAATTTGATAATCAAAATAATAGGCTCCAGTAATTCCATCATCATCAGGGAAAAAGCGAATAGTACCATTTCCATTAATTGTAGCGCTACCGGAACCAGGTTGTTGAGCGATAGTAGGTATTGCTAAATTTCCTAGATCATTTAATCTGACATCAATGTCCAAATAACCGGTATAGGTCATCATAGAATCAATATCATCCACAGCAGTTACAAAAACATTTATCCCAAAGTCAAGATTTTTAATACAGGTAGCAGGAATATCAAAAGAAACACTATTAGAAGAAGTACTCGTTTGTGCGTAACCAAGAGGAAGTGTTGAAGGGTCAAATTGTGTAATGTAACAATATGGAAACCCAGTTGTGCCTACTATTTCTAGAAATTCATAATTGCCTATTGTATCTGTAATTTCCGTGGAAATAAGGGCATCAGTTTGATTGATAATTCCATCACAATTATTGTCAGAAAAGAAAGAAATGACTATTCCTTCTAATCCAGTATTATCGTCATCATTAAGACCATTTTGATTTTCATCAATAAATAATTGACCTGCTGCTTTGACCTCGCCAACATTAATATTACAAAAAACCACCTCCACCTCTACCAATGCCGTATCACATTTGGGACTTGGAGCAGAAAGATCGCAAATAACATATTCAAAAGTATCCAGGCCAATAAATGAATTGTACGGCGTATAGGAAATTACACCATTATTCGGGTCAATATTCACTGAGCCATTGTCAGGCTGCATCAGTCCAAATGGAATGTGTACAGAGCTTAAATCAATATCCATATCTAGGTCTGTATCATTAGCTGGCACGTCAATTAGCACTGTTTTATTTTCCTCTGTAATCGCACTATCATCATTTGCAATAGGAGGATTAGAGACCGTAATCGTAACGGTGGTCATATCACAATTCACACTTGGCGAAGCTTGATCACAAACTTGATATTCGAAAAAATCAAGGCCATTAAAAAATGGGAAAGGGCTATAAGTGATCACTCCAGTTACGGAGTCAATAAGGATGGTACCGTTAGATGGTTGTGTCGCTCCCACCGGAATATTTACCGAAGTTGAATCTAGATCATCATCTAGATCAAAGTCATTGGAAAGTACTTCTATAAATACAGTTTCTCCTATGTTCGCACTTACAACATCAGGGTTTGCTTCTGGTGGACAACTGCCATTACAAAGTCCTATTCCAAAATTATTTATACAATCAGATTGTCCTGTATTGGTAAAAGTAGCCGTTTCTAAATTGTCTGTAGATAAAAAGATTCCAGGTATTGATGATCGATCTATTTCCATTATATAATAAACAGGAAAACTGCTAGCAACTGGAATAAAAGAAAAATTTCCTGTGGAAGAGGTAAAGACTGAATCTATTAGATTTTCTCCAGTGTCTAAAACTCCATTTTGATTAATATCTTCATACAAACGTATTTTCGTATTTTCACGTCCATTCTCTCCCATATCAAAAATACCATCATCATTATCATCCCAGAAAACAGTTCCAGAAATAATATTTTCTCCTGAATTAGTTGGGCAAATTACAGATACAAAGACCATCGCTGTATCGCAGACCCCACTATCTTCGATACTACAGATTCGATATTCAAAAGAATCCACTCCAAGAAATTCAAAATCTGGCGAGTAAGAAATAGTGCCATCTGTATTAAAATTAATAGTGCCATTTGATGTAGGCTGAAGTCCTACATTGGTCAAAGTAGAAATATCAGGAAAACCAACATCATTATCTAACACACTAATTACTTGAGCATCATTTATATGGCCCACACTGATATCATCTACTGCTTCGTAGGTGCTCAACACCCCTAGATAAAGATTGTTGATACAAGTTTCGAATGCGAAAAAGTAGGCTGCTTGAGTATCTAAATTTGCTGGAACATGTATACCATCATCAGGATTTACTTTTACAATATAGCTACCTAAATTTCTCCTACTAAAAGAAAAAAGTCCAGAAACATTTGAAAAAGTAGAATCGATAATTATGTCAAATGGTTCGTCAATTAATCCATTTCCATTAGTATCCGAATAAAGATCAACTTTTATATTAGAAACCGTTTCCTCATTCGTATAAGCGCCATTATCCGGTTTCTTTTCCACGTATGTAAAACCATTGATGACTACGGTAATGGGCGTAGCCCCACAGTTTACTACCGATATTTTAACTTCTGCAACATCACAAATGGAAGGATCTTCTATGGAGCATACCCGATATTCAAAAGTATCTATTCCTTGCCATCCAGAATTGGGCGTGTAAAGAATGGTGTTATCTGAACTTAAAGCAACTGTTCCATTTGAAGGTGCTTGCACCGCAGTTAATGAAAGCGAATTAGGATCAATAGTCACCAGAAAACTTTCATCATTATCAAGAACGGGGATATCAATAGCTTGGTCAGGTTGAGTTGAAAAAATGTCTTCGTTGGCAAGAATTAATCTTTCAAAACACAAGGGTTGCATCGTCGTCCCTACATCCATTGAGGGAGATCCTGGTACTGCTGTGGAAGGATCTTCTCCGTATACGGAAATAAAGGTAGTTTCATCACAAGTATACAATGCGGTTCCACTTTGATCATTATCACTATTGTCTTTCACCTGATAAATATCAAACTCATTCAAGTTGACTGAAATGTCATAAGAGCGTCCACAAGGACTAATAAAAGGACCACCTGAAGTTACGTTTCCATCATACTTGATATATAAAGTGGTATTTCCAATCGGTGTTACCCAAATTGGCCCATCATTTCTAGATCCATCTAAAGAACCTGGAGCCCAAGCGATACTCGTAAAGTTGGTCAATTGATCTACACCGGTCAGATCAAAAGCCCAATCAAATGCAGATCCAGTATCATCAGAATCTATCACTTCCATGGCCACAAAAGATTCTCCACCTACACTTTCGAATTTGTATGCAGAATAAATATTGGGCAATAAAAGGTCCGTAGTAGATTCTGCGGGAACAGATATGGTACCCGAGTTGGTATTATTTTCCCAATTGATATTGATCTCGTAATTATAGCTATTGTAAAAATAAACTCTTGCTGGAGCATCATCATTTAACGTCGGAACAGGCGTATAGTAAACACTAGAATAAAACGAAGCTGGCAATAAATTTACATTTCGAGTACCATAGCAATCAAGACCTCCAAAAAGGACATCAAGGCCCACTTTTTTAGTTGCAGACACCTCCGCGCCGGACCTAACATCATTAATTTGGTTCACCAAATTTGGATTTCCTTCTACAAATAACACTTCTCCTTCGTTGAGTAAACCGGTAACATCATTGGCATCGATTATATTATCTGCATTAACGTCTATTGTGACTAAGGTACTATCTTCTAAAGCTCGAACAAACAATGCGGTATATTGAAATTCATTTCCTAAGTCTTCTCCAAAAGGAACGGTAAAAGAGGTCCCAAATCTATTAATATCATAGATGGAAGTTTTGGCTGTTTGGAAAGAAAAAACATTATCATCTCCTGCAATTTTAGAAAGGACTATATCAGATGAAGACTGAATTTTATCTTTACCATCATACACAATCATAGAAGGATCCCTTGGCGGGGAATAATCAAAAGTATTATCTAAAATAATGGAACTACCTGCTAAAAGGATATCATCAGGATAACCTGGTGCGATTCCATTATTCAAATCGCCATCGCCCCATATTTCAGTCGTCGGCTGAATGGGTTCGGTTAAATCCGTTTCATATCCATCTTCCCAATGATCATATCTTATAAAAATAATAGGGTAAGGTGTTTTGATGCTCAGAACACTGCGTACATCATTTCCAAGATCGTCAGGACAACCTACTGCATCGCGTAATGCATCGTATAGATTCTCTTCCGGGAATGGAACATAAAAAGTATGGGATCTATTAGCTTCATTACACGGATTTAGTGTAGTTTCCTCAATAAGGATACTGACCTTAGCCGTATCACAGTTATTAGAAAGATCACATAATTGGTAAACAAATGAATCCAAGCCAAAAAAAGCAGAGTTTGATATATAAATTATGTTACCTGCATCAAGAATTGTTAACTGACCATTAGATGATGGTTCAACGATAGAAAGTGAAGAGGTATCAAGATCATTATTGAAATCAAAATCATTGATCAGCAGATTATAGTAAGTAGACTCTCCTTGTTCTACTGTTATAGCATCATCATTTACAACTGGAGGACAGTTAGAGGATATGAGAACTGAATGCGTCGAAGTGATCAAACCACTACAACCAACCACACTTGCCATAATTATAACACTACCTACCCATTCTGATTCAAAAGTTACTTCTCCAGTAAGTGTATCAATACTATTGCCCCCAGCCAAGCTTGCAGGATCAAGGCTGTAAGTGATATCTGTTGTATTAGGCGAGTTAGCAGTGTAAGTAATATTTACTTCATTACAACGTACAGAATTAGCCCCTAAAATAAAACTTGGGCTTAATGCTGATTCCTCTATTGTTACGACATGCTGTGATTCACAACCCAGTGCATTGGCAGTAATGATAGAAACTCCAAACCAATCGGATACATAAATCACTACGCCAGTTAAAGAGTCAATTGTATTCCCAGCTACTAGACTTAATGAATCTAGGGAGTAAATAATATCGAAGCCACTTACCGTATAGGCCAGATATTCAACAGTATCGATTCCTTGGCATCGATTTGTACTGTCAGCTAAAACAAAAATTGGAAATTGAGTAGAAATGCTAGAAAAACTATCAATAGAATCAGGATTCAAAATCTCGATATCATTATAAATTATTTTTGGTTCACTATTGATATCTATATCCCCTTTTCCCTTTTCACGTAATTCATCATTATCCAGATGACAAACGGTATTTGTCACCTTAACTAAATTAATCAATCCAGTGGATAAATTCTTTTTGTTGGAAAGAGCAAAATTGATAATACAAAAACATAAGACAGAAATACTTAGAAAGGCATGGAGCTTCCATTCATACTTTAGATAGAATATGATTCTATTAAAATATGACCCAAGAGTAATCTCTTTATCATATATGGGGCTTTGCAGTGTCAATATTCGTATTATTTGCTTCGGTATTCGTTATTTCATCATCAAACTTCCTTGGATATTATTTCTGAAGTTTAACAAATAGGATTTTAATTATTTAGCATTTATTCAGTACTCAATAGTCTAACTTCAGTTCTACGATTTTCCTGATGATATTTCTCATCACAATCTACCCCATCATCGCAGTTATTTAATAATTTGGTTTCTCCATATCCTTTTGCTATTATTCGATTGGCTTTAATTCCTCTATCAATCAAATAACTCATCGCAGCTTGCGCTCTTTTTCTAGAAAGCCATTTATTGTATCTGGACTTACCTCTTGAATCTGTATGGGCGGAAAGCTCAATTTTAATTTTTGGATTTTCCTCCATAAAATTCAATAACAAATTCAATTCTTTTTCTCCTTTTTTGTTATAGATTTTTTTATTAAAATCGTAGTAGAGATTTTTAAATACGTAAGTTTCACCTACGGCTGGAGAATCATTTCCTACCAAAACATCAACCGTAGGAAGAGGACTTGTATTTCTATTTCCACCATTAAATCCTGATATATTGATCATCAGATTGATTCCTTCTTTATTGTTAGCTCGTGTGTTTTCTTCATCTCCAACATAAACAATAACCGTATGAGCATTCCCATTTTTTTGCTCCGTCTCACTAAACATTTTCTTTTTAATTTCTGCGTCTAGTTCTTCTTGGGTATATGTCTTTTCCTTTAAGGCATAAGTATTTATTTCAGACTCACTAAACTCATTTTTATCGTTTCGCATTCGAGTTTTTGCTTCTCGAACAATTTTTTCTTGTACTATTTTTGAACCAGAATTACTGTCTACTATATCATTTTTTCCAGTATAATTCCTATCCGATTTTGTTTTCTTGGGTAGAATTACATTTCGTTTAAAACTATAGATATCGTCTTTTCCCTTACCTCCAGATCTTGAAGAATTTAAATAACCTTCTGTTCCTAATACATTCAGAATGATTCCAAAATCATCTTTTCTGGAATTATAAGGTGTACCCATATTCGAAACCTTTGTCCAATCCTCATTGGCATCTTTTTCAGAATAAAATATATCCAAGCCTCCTAATCCTCCCCAACCATCAGAAGCAAAATATAGCGTACCATCATCATGGATAAATGGAAAAACATCGTTACCAGGTGTATTAATCGTAGGCCCTAAATTGACAGGTGTGCTCCATTTTCCAGCTTGAAATTCGGAAACATAAATATCCATCCCACCTTGTCCTCCTTCTCGATCAGAGGCGAAATAAAGATAGTTCCCATCGGAAGAAAGTGATGGGTGACATTCTTCATATTCAGGTGTATTAAAATCGATGGATCGAGGAGCGGTCCAATTGTCACCATCTTTAAGTGCGGTAAAAATGCCAAGCTTCATCACCCCTTTTTTATTGGTATTCACTTTACCATTTAAATGATCATTTCTAGTGAAAAATATTCGGTCAAAACTTTTGCTAAACGCAACTGGACCTTCATGAAATTTTGAATTAATCAATTTTGAAAAAGAGCTAATCGAACTTAATTCACCCTCCTCATTTTCTTGAGCATAGTACAAATTCATAAAGGGTTCATCAGTCCATTTATATTTTCCTCTGTCAGATGATTTTCGAGAAGAAACGAATACAATCCCATCTTTATAAAATGTTGGACTAAAGTCTAAGTTTTCAGAATTCAAAGCCCTTTCTTCTTTCAAGATCACATCTTCTTCGTTTTCCCAATTGTTCATTCGATCAATTGCTTCCGCTAAATTTTTCCCTCTTTGATCATGGGCATTATTCCCAACTAGTTCATTATATTTTAAAAAATATTTTTTGGCTTTTTCATAATCACCACTGCTTTGCAATGCTTGGGCAAAATAAAGGTAGTTGATTGGACTATTACTTTGCTTTACGACTTGTCCATACCATAAGGCAGCATTTTCTGTATCGTGATTGAGGCGATATCCATTCGCCAATCGCTCCATGTCTTCCAGACTAAGTTCTTCCTTATTTTCGTAAATTTTAATCACTTCTTTATAGGCTAAATTTTCATACATTTGGCCTACTTTAGCATTATTCTGTGCTGAAATTGTTTCGATGAGAAAGAAGAATAGGAAGAAGTAAAATACGTGATTTAGATTTTGCATTTTTTAATTGTTATTCAACAATAATTTCGTTTTTTTCATTATTCATTTGTCACTTAGCAACTACCAAAAGTAGCTTACCTTGCTGCTGCTTCATTTCTTGTGAAATGAAACTATTGTTTTCACTTGACCTCAAAATAGGTTTAAAAAAATCTTGGATTCGTCATGACTTGATCCTTTTTCTTAATGCAATAATTCAGCATAACTTCAAAGGTTCCAGAGTTATAATTTCGGATTTTCGATAAGGTAAAGTCATAAGCTACTCCTGCTCTTAAGGAAGAAGATAATTGATATTGAAGAATAGCATCAATAGATTCACCAAGACCTGAGCCTTTGTTTCCTCCCATCCGATAGGATGATCCAAGCCAAAATCTATCATAGAAAATAAACAGGGCATTCAAGTCAATTGATATGGGAGCATGTTGAGTATATTTTACAAGAATAGATGGCTTAAACTTAGTTACTTTTCCTTTATCTAGAATTAATCCTCCCATAAAGTAAAAATGAGGGCGCTCTTGAGAAAAATCCGCTACATTATCATTGCCACCATAAAATGACAAATCTCCTTTCAGTATATTAGGTAGTGAGGCACCTAAATAAAAATTTTGCCTTTGATAATAGAGTCCGGCTCCAAAATTAGGAACCACCTTATTTGTTCTATTTTCAGCTAACAATCTATCTCCGGAATGAATGGCGTTGACTTTATTCCAATCTACTTGGTATCTTCTTAAAGAACCTTGTAAACCCATTGAAAGCTTTCCATTGGCTAATGGAAGACTATAACTATATTTTAATTGATATGCCCAAGAACTAGAAGGACCTATTCGATCATGCATCATTGACATTCCAATCCCCACTCGATTATTTTTTAGTGGCGTATGAAAATTCAAAACTTGACTCATTGGTGCTCCCTCTAAGCCCACCCACTGACTTCGATGTAGGATTGAAAAACAAGGCATTCCAGCATTGCCAGCATAGGCAGGATTGAAAGCCAGTTTATTAAACATAAACTGGGTATAATGGGCTTCTTGCTGCGCCTTTAGATTAGTTAAAAACAATAAAAATGTAGTTACAAAAAGTAGTTTTCTCATCTCAGCCATTCTCGTTTAAAAAATTATTTCTCTATATAGATATATCCAGACATCTTGGTCTTTTGATCATCATTTAATTTCAGATTATAATAGTAAGTTCCAGTTGGCAGGTCTTCTCCTTCATGAGTTCCTCTCCAATCATTTTGATAATCAGGGCTGAAATAAATTTCATCTCCCCATCTATTAAATATTGAAAGAACCGACCCTGGATAAGAAGGTATACAGGTTATGATAAACTCATCATTAAAACCATCTGCATTGGGTGTAATTACAGAAGCTGCTTCACACTCTTCTTCTGTTCCTACTCGAATAGATACGATAGCCTCATCACATCTATCTGGACAATCATTTTGGCAAATTTGATAGGTAAATGTTTCTGTACCTATAAACCCTCCATCATGCCAATAAGTTAAGGAATGATCATCTAATAACACTAAACTTCCATTTTCAACATCAGAAACAATATTAATTTCAAAATCATCTGTATTTGGAGAATCATTCTCCACAACACTAAACCGATCTAATGATTCATTATATTCTATTTCAAAAACATCATCTTCTGCAACAGGAGAATTATTCCATTCCACCAATAAGGTATCCGAAGATATGGTTCCACAGCTATTGCTAGTAACCGACCAAACCAATTCATTTTCTCCTTCTTGTAAATCAATTACCAAACTACTCGCTTGTCCTGGTTGTAAAATAGTAGTATTAGGGCCTCCATTATTTATTCTCCATATTCCTGTTCCTGTAGTGGTTGGTAAAGCATTAATGGTAATTGAGTTTTCACAAGCGAACAAT
Organism: uncultured Saprospiraceae bacterium; assembly: GCA_964441245.1. Classification (GTDB taxonomy): domain Bacteria; phylum Bacteroidota; class Bacteroidia; order Chitinophagales; family Saprospiraceae; genus JALZUU01. Next base: position 11,561 of record CAYTVR010000115.1, read on the forward strand.
GGATCTCCTACATAAGCCAAATCAGAGTCTGGCCATTCTACTACAACATTTGTAAATGCGTTTTCTCCTGAGTTATTATTTTGAGAAGGATTTGAAATACAATTACCAGAGGTAGCTACAACATAATAAGTCCCTTCCATTTCCATATTTGCTTCTTCAAAATAGAGCTCAGCCCCAAAGCCAACACTCACACTACCGATAGAATCAAACCATTCGTAGGTTAAAGTAGGATCAACGTTAGTAACACTCAATAACAAATCACTTCCTTCACAAATAGGTCCATTATTTATAGCGACTGGAACATTTATTTCTTGGCTTATTTGAACTTCCGTGATTAGCGGATCAGATGCACAACCATCTACTTCTACATACAAAAGGTAAGTGCCTTCATCTTCAAATGAAGCATTGGAGATAACAGGATTTTGTGTATTTGATGTAAACTCATTTGGTCCATACCAATAATAAGTAGCTCCAGGAATTGTTGAAGCATTCAAACGAATCAATTCTCCTAAACAAAAGGGGCCTTCGTTGGAAGCTAATTCAAGAGTAGGTTTTTCCTCTACCATTACATCTACTCTACCATAAGTATCAGACTGGCATCCATTTCGTTCTGCTTCCACAAAGTATTCGTGCAAACCTGGGCTTACATTGAATAAAATAGGATCATTTCCAGTAGCAACTAATTGTCCTGGAGGGCTGGCTGCCGGACTTCCTTCATACCATTTATAAGTCACGTCGGTAACAGGATCAGCATGTAAATAAATGGGCTCTCTTTCACAAACATTTCCCTCTGAATTAACAATTGCTTGATCAGGTTTTCCAAAAATACTGACGTTCAAAGGAACTGATGGTTCTGAAACACAACCATTCGTATTTAAAGCCACTACCCGCCACATACCTTCTTCATAAAATTCTGGATGGCTTGTTGATGAAATAATAGTAGTCGGTTCTGTAGTCCAAATAACATTATTCGGATCACCGAGTATTCCAAAAGAACTATTCGGGGAAGCCGAAGGAGCAATCCATTGGTAGGACGCTGCTGCTTGGCCAAGCGCAGTTAAAACAATATCTCCTCCTAAACATATACTAGATGCAACCTCCAATATTGGGATTTCAGCCGACTCACTTAAAGTCACTTGGACTGTGGTTATTGGAGAGATACATCCATTTAAAACCACGACTAATCGGTATTCTCCAACATGTTCAATATTAGCAGAATTTGTAACGGTTGGATTAGCTAAATCAGAAGTAAAACCATTAGGTCCTGTCCAAAAATATTCATCCGCTAAAGTGTTAGTAGAAAGATCAATGAGACCGCCTAAACAGACTTCGCTAAGTCCTAAAATAACTGGAGGGTTTAATGGTGGTTGCACTTGAACCTGAATTATTGAAGATGCTAAAGAGCTACATTCATCTACTATTACGGTTACTCTATAACTGCCTACATCCGATATTTGAAAATTGGATATTACAATTTCTGACTGATCGGCATACGCACCAGAGCTTGTAGAGCCATCTGGGCCTACCCATTCATAATGTACATCCGTTCCATTGTATTCAGGAATTGATAAAATAAAATTAGAACCAATACAGACCAATTCTGAAGAAGAGGTTATTTGAGGTTCATTTGGAATAACAGTGACATCCACTACGGTTGATAAAGTGTATTGACAATTGGTCAAAGTATTGGTTACGGTCACAGAATAGGTTCCTGAATCATCATTGGTAATATTTGGTAAAATTGGATTTTGACTACTGGATTGAAAAGTATTTGGGCCAGCCCAACTGAAGGTGTAATAGTCTAAATTTACATTATCACCAATAACGTTGGCCGACAAATTTACATCAGTAAATGGTTGAGTACACTCTTCTCCATCATTACTAATCTGCACTTCATAAGCCTGGCAATTTAAATCTACATTACAAATACCGTCACCATCATCATCACCAAAAGCATCGTTTCCAATACAAATATCACATGCATCTGGAACGGAATCACCATCACTATCCATTTCACAAATATCCCCTTCTCCATCTCCGTCACAATCTGCTTGAGCAGGATTCGGATCAAAAATACAATTGTCTATATTATCACAAATACCATCGCCATCCGTATCGCCTGTCGTATCATCTCCGGTACATAGATCACAACCATCCGGAACACCATCTGAATCAGCATCTGTTTCGCAAATGTTGCCTTGTCCATCTCCATCACAATCTGCTTGATCTGGATTGGAAGTAAAAAGACAATTATCTATATCATCACAAATACCATCGCCATCCGTATCGCCTGTCGTATCATCTCCAGTACATACATCACATGCGTCAGGAACACCATCTGAATCATCATCTGCTTCACATAAATCTCCTTCTCCATCTCCATCACAATCTGCTTGATCCGAATTGGCAACAACAACACAATTATCTATATCATCACAAATACCGTCGCCATCTGTATCGCCTATCGTATCACTACCAGTACACACATCACAAGCATCCGGAACACCATCTGCATCACTATCTGATTCACACAAATCTCCTTCTCCATCGCCATCACAATCTGCTTGATCCGAATTGGCAACAACAACACAGTTATCTATATCATCACAAATACCATCGCCATCCGTATCGCCTGTTGTATCATTTCCGGTACACACATCGCAAGCATCTGGAACACCATCTGCATCACTATCAAGTTCACACAAATCTCCTACTCCATCGCCATCACAATCTGCTTGATCTGGATTGGACATCGCAACACAATTATCCAACTGGTCACAAATTCCATCATTATCTGCATCAGGACAGGTCTCAGGTACTACGGTAACTGGAATAATTGCATTGGAACAAGAATCAAGTTGGTCACAAATCGTTATACAGATTTCATCTTCGCCAATAAATCCTAAATTTGGAGTATAAGTTACACAAAGTTCGTCTCCATTAAGGCTGGAAACCGCTACTCCATTCGCAGGGGTAGGTGAACACATGAGGGTCGTAAAAGTGTCTCCAACATTGGGATCAATGATAGACATACAAAGGGTATTGAGGCTATCTTGAGGTACCGATAATTCTGTTGGGGAAACCATGGGAGGAACTAGGCAAATGGTGCCATCATTGTCATAATTCGCGTTATAATAATTTATAAAATCAAATACATTTGCGAAATAATTATTAAAATCCCCACCTGCCATTCCAGGATCTGTAGATTGAGGATCAGTAGCATTTTCAAATAAACGGACATTCGCAGCACATCCACCTCCATTGAGGCTAAAGGTAAACAGCAATAATTCTTGGCCATTAACGAAGTTTACTCCAGAACCATTAGAGGCAATACTATGAAAATCGTTTGAAGGTGATGCTGCGGGGGCATAAATTTGAGAATTATCAAGCCAAACTCCGCCATTTACCGTTTGAATCGCAATGGGTGCATCATTAACTAATTGAGGAAAGACTATTGTTACTTGATTCCCACCTCCGACAAAAAAGAAGGAATCATCAAAGTTTGGTTTGCCATAAACTTCATACTTTGCGGTATTGACATTAAAACGAATTGTAAAATCAATATGCTGTCCATAAAGTCTATCAACAGAAAATGATACAAAAAATATTAATGTAACTACTGTAAGTAGTAAGTGTTTTGCCATTTATAAGGGGGATTTTATGAATGAATTTGTCTGAGTGGATATTGAGAGTACCCTTCTAAGTATTGTTTAAAAACATATACAAGAAGGTATCTATCTGTATTCAATAAGCATGCCCAAAAAAAAAGCTACAATTTTAGATAAGTCTAGACTTGTTGTAACATCTAATTTTTTAAAACCATGTAATATATTGGTACAATCGTAGTAAATTTCCTGATATACAGCAGTAATAGAAAATTTAGAAAGGATAGTAAAAACCGAAAAAGAGTTAAATTTATTCGTGACGTTAAAGGTCAAAAATCACGCTAATTGGAGTAAAACGATAGATTTGTTTTCACACTATATGATATATAACAATTATTTAACGGGGATTATTGGATTTAAAATATTCACAATTGGTGGGTAAAATTTCAACAGAAACAGATTCTAAAGAGCGCATCCATTTATTAATTGAACTCATAATTTCATACTTAGTAACGATGAAAGAATAACTTAACCATCTAGGCTAGCTAAATGACCACCTTATTTCTTCATCGTCACTAAATTGTCAATTGAAATTTAATTCATTATTTCAAACAATCTTTAGCTAAAGCTTTCAAGTCTAAACCTCCAAAGGTTCCAGAACTCATCAGTAACAAATTTTTATCTAGCCATTTATATCTTTTAAGAGAACTCACCAATGTCTTATTATTATTGACAATTACTTTTAGATTTGGATGATCAAAGGCTTTTTCAACATCCTTGACGGAAATGGGCGGAAGCTTTTTCATCTTTAAAGTGTGCTCGCTAAAAAAAACAAAAGCTTTATCAGCTGCTTGCATGGTATGGCGATATTCTTTTAAGAATTTTTTATTCAAACTACTAAAGGTATGTAGTTCCAAACAAGCAATTAATTGACGCTTTGGATATTGAGCTTTTAATGCTTCTATGGTCGCTTCGGCTTTAGAAGGAGCATGTGCAAAATCTTGATAAGCAATGGAGACCTTAGTCCGCTTCAACAATTGCAATCGTTTAGCTGCACCTGAAAATTGTTGAATCGCTTCAAAGAATTGTTCGTCACTCACTCCTACTCTATTACAAGCTAAAAAAGCCGCATTTAGATTTTCCAAATTATGTTTACCAAATATTTTTAAAGGAATCTTTTTTCCACTTTTGGTCAGTAAGATCGTTTTATTTTTTTGAACTTTAGATGCAAAGGCATCATAAGCGATTGATTTGACTTTCACTTTTTTAGACAATAATATTTTAGGCAAATGCGGATCATTTGCATAATAAAATAAACGTCCTCGTGCCGGCATGCTTTGCGCAAAAAGGGAAAATTGTTTTAGATATTTATCAAAAGTAGGAAAGACATTGATGTGGTCCCAAGCGATCCCTGTGATGATGGCAACATGCGGCTTATAATGTAAAAATTTTGGACGTAAGTCTATAGGAGAAGATAAATATTCATCCCCTTCAATGACCATTAGTGGGGCATCTGACAAACGAACCATTCGCTCAAATCCATCCAATTGCGCCCCTACTAGATAATCAAATTCTATTTGATGGTACTTGAGCACATGCATGATCATAGAAGTGGTCGTTGTTTTTCCATGACTTCCAGCAACCACTACTCGTTTTTTCTTTTTGGATTGCTCATAGATATATTCTGGATAACTGTAAATTTTTAATCCCAACTTTTTCGCTTTCTTTAATTCAGGATTGTTTTTTCTAGCATGCATACCCAAAATAATCGCATCAATATCTTTGGTAATTCGTTCTGGAAACCAACCCATTTCACTTGGAAGCAAGCCTTCTTTTTCGAGTCTATCGCGAGCTGGATTATAAATTTCATCATCAGATCCTGTAACGGTATGATGATTGTAATGTAAAGCTAGAGCAAGGTTGTGCATCGCACTCCCCCCGATGGCAATTAGATGAACTCGCATATTATATGGTCATTATTTAATATGAATCCTTTGAGCAAGGCTGAAAAGCTAAAAATTGCCCCAAATATATGTAAAAAGCGTCCGCCAATAGGATATTTTTATATAATATGAGAGAAATTTATCACGTTATAGAGCAATTGAGCAGTTTACATTGCAAAAATTTGTAATTTTGTCCCAGTTGAATTTAAATTCTAAAAAAATGAAAAAGGTAAAAATCCTAAAGCAACTTGTCCCCGTTATTGTATTTCTAGGCTTGTTAGCGAGTCTTTCTTCTTGTAATAGAGGAATGGGTTGTCCAAACAACTTCTCTTTAGACTCAGATATTGAGTGTGTATTGGAATAAAAGCTGTTCGAAATTTTGCTGAACATATCGATTCTTAGAGGGGAATCCAACCAACATTTTTAGAGGAATAAACCATATAGATTTTAATATTTCAAATCAATATTCCTATTGTTCCTTATCCATTTTGCCTTATAGGTTGTATCTTGCAATCCTATGATGAAATCAGGTATTTATATTACTGAAGATGGTTCACATTCCTATGTGTCCGATCATTTTGGCGAAAGCTATCACTCTAGACATGGTGCGATACAGGAAAGCCAACATGTGTTTATCAATGCAGGTTTATTGGCCCAGCAATCCAAAGATCCAATTCATGTTTTAGAAATGGGATTTGGTACGGGCTTGAACGCCTTTATGACTTTAATCGAAGCTACCCGCTTAAAAAAGACCATTCATTATGTAGGCATCGAGGCCTTTCCGATCTCTTCACAAGATATTCCAAAACTTAATTTTGCTAAGAAGCTAAATGCAAGAGAACATGATGCTTTATTTCATCAAATGCATGCATTGAAAAGTCATCAAATCTCAATACTTCATCCCTATTTTCATTTTGAAAAAAGAATTATGGATATTATGGAATTTGAAAGTCAATCTATTTTTGATGTCATTTACTTTGATGCTTTTGCACCAGCAGCACAACCGCAACTTTGGGAAAGTGAATTGTTATTGAAAATGTATGAGGCACTTCGTCCGGGTGGAATTTTGGTGACCTATTGTGCCAAAGGAGTCGTCAAAAGAACTTTAAAATCTGTTGGCTTTACGATTGAAGCCATTCCTGGTCCTCCAGGAAAACGGGAAATGACTAGAGCGATAAAAGGTTGATTTAACAGGGATTAGGTTCTTGTTCTTAGTTATTGAATATTAGTTTTTCCTAAAAAATAATGCTAATACAATTTATAATCAAACTGCCACCGACAGGAGAAAGAATTACTTATTCTTAAGGACTTCCAAATGTCGGATATCATTTTCTAGTTCTACCTCAAATTCTTTATTTTTTACCTGAACAATAAACAGACAGGTATTTTTATGATTGTATTTTTCCATTTCACGAAGGTGCTCTCCTTTCACTAAACTCATGAGGCAACGCATCGTTCTGCCATGACTACAAACTAAAACTTGCTTCGCTTTTTTACTTTTCAATTCTTCTAAAAAATCTCCAACTCTTGTGGCCAATTCTTGTGCACTTTCTCCATCTTCTAATCTCGCATCAAAATTTCCCTGCTTCCAATTTTCGATCATTTCCTTATAAGCTTGATGCATCCAAGGTTCGCTTTTTTTTCCCTCGTGTACGCCCCAATTCATTTCATTGATACGAGCATCTTGTTCCCAAGGTATTCCTTTTGCTGTAAAAGCCTGAACGGTTTCATGTGTTCGTTTTAAGGCAGAAGTGAGGACTAAATCGAAAGGAATATTTTTATAAAAATCAAAAAAAGCTTGTGCCTGCTCTTTCCCTTTTTCATTGAGAGAACTGTCTACACCGCCCCCTTGTACGATACCCAATTTATTGAATTCCGTTTGTCCATGTCTAATAAAATAGATCGTCTTGTCCATGTATTGATTTAGGTTCTTCTACAAATCATGCGTGTATAAACAAACATTCAAAATTGAAATTCAACGCTTCCTCTAGTCGTTTTTTCATCTCATTTTATGAATGCCCATAGATGCGTACTTACATGATTTGTCGAAAAAGGTTGATTTACTTATTGATAACCGGTAAAGAAACATAACCTCTAAACTTTTTATGATCCTCAAAAACATGATCGGTATAATCTTGAACTACATTATAAAGCGTGTCTCGCTCAATTGCTTGTCGACCAACTCCACGGATCAACTTGACCAATTCCATCGTACTCAAAGCGGGATTTTGTTCTTCTGCCCCAGCCATTGAATAAATTTTTGTCGTATCATCAATCGTTCCATCGATATCATCCACACCAAATGCTAGAGAAAGTTGAGCTGTCGTTCGACCAATCATAGGCCAATAAGCTTTGATGTGATCGAAGTTGTCTAAGTAGATTCGGCTGATCGCATAATTACGTAAATCTTCGACTGTGGTCGACTCTGTTACATGAGACATTTGGTTGCCTTTGTTTCTGAATTTTAAAGGGATAAAAGTTTGAAAGCCGCCAGTTTTATCTTGTAATTTTCGAAGTTCTTCTAGATGATGAATACGATGTTTGAATTTTTCAATGTGTCCATAAAGCATGGTGGCGTTGGATCGCATGCCTAGTTTATGCCACTCTTCATGGATTTGTAACCATTCGTCTCCACTGCATTTACCGCCTGCAATTTGGTCTCTAATTTCCGGATGAAAAATCTCTGCACCACCGCCAGGCATAGAATCTAAGCCCGCTTCTTTCATCAGTTTCATCCCTTCTGCGTAGGTCACTTTTCCTTTTTTGAAAATATAATGATATTCTACAGGAGTCAGTGCTTTTACATGTAACTCAGGTCTATGCTTTTTAATATTTTGGAAAAGTTCTGTATAAAATTTCAGATCGTATTGTGGCAAGACCCCTCCAACAATATGGATCTCAGTCACCGGTTTACCGTCATATTTTTTAACAATATCTAACATTTCATCCATGGTATATTCCCATCCTTCCTCTCGTTTTTTGATCAGTCGAGAATAAGAACAAAAGGTGCAAGTATAGAGACAAACATTGGTTGGTTCTAGATGAAAATTTCTATTAAAAAAAGTCTGGTTTCCTTGTTTTTTCTCTCTGATATAATTGGCCAAAGCACCTAGGTAACCTAGCTCCCCTTTTTCGAATAAAAGTAGGCCTTCTTCTTGTGAGATGCGTTCGCCAGCTATGACTTTCTGTCCAATTTCCTTCATTTCTGAAGATAATTTAGGATCATTTAGAATGGTAGCGATTTTCGATGTCTGGTTCATATTTACTTAAGATTTGAATTTCTTTCAAAAAACTTCTTAGCCTTGATCACGATCTGACTATAGGCTGGCTTTTATTTTTTCCAATTTTTCTTTCTCTAGTTCTGTTAATTTTTGATGAGACACTTTTATTTTTTTGATCTTAGATTCCAAGATTCCATTTGGGATTCCATGTAGTGTATTATTCCAAGTTTGGAACTCAACTTCTTGAAGGCATTTATTCTTGGATAAATCTAGTTCATTTAAATTTATTTTTCCATACGTATACGATCCTAAAGTGCATTGATAAAGACAATCTAATTGATCAAAGTCATTGGGAAATTCTTCAAAGCCTGAATATCCTAAAGACATAATCCTCAAATTAGTTATTTCTGTAAAACTTTCAAGTCCTAAAAATTTTGTTTTCTGTCCATAAATAGCTTCAATTCCATTCAACCATTTTTCATTCGTATCCAAATCTATTACTGAACCAAAAAAATGAACAGTATGTAATTGAGGAAAAATATCCAAGCCGTAAAGGCCATTTCTGCTTTGTATGGATAGCCTATTTACTTCTTTGAATATTGAAAACTTTTTGGGAATGGTATCATAATTGACAAAGCGTATCGATTTAATTTGATCAACTAATTCTGCTTGAGACCACTTAGCAAACAGGGTATCATTTTTTATTTTAGCAATATCCGAATCTTGAAAAACTAAATCGGTAGAATAACTTTGAATATATTTTCCTTGTTCGCATTCACATGTATTTGTTACTTCAGACTTTTTTGAATCTAAATGAATTAAAGTATCTACTTTTTCATTGACTTTGAAAGTATCAAAATTACTTACTTTTTGTTCTGATTTTAAATCGTTTGAATTGCATCCTAAATTCAGTTGACCTATTATCAATAGTAAAAGTAGATTTTTCATAAAACTTCTCATCTCAATCATCATCTTCTTCTTCTAGCTAAAAATATAATTTTCGAAATTATTATCCAAGTCCGTTCTTTCACGATGAACTAGTTTTTAATATTTAACGATCTTAATGTATTCAACAATCAAATGGGCTTTCTGTTGCTGAAAGTGAGCCAATTTTATGGGATTTAGCAAAGATAATTGAAATGGACTTATTTAAGGTAAGAAAATCAGAGAACTATATTTTCTATTTTTCGTTTGGGACGAAATGAATTTTCTGGCTTTTAAGGATCATGTGAATAATAACTTATAACAAAGGTGGAGAATTGTTTTTTCTTTAATCGAGGCAAAAAACGTAGGTATCCTTCTGGATAACG
>CAYTVR010000116.1:0-1494 GCA_964441245.1 uncultured Saprospiraceae bacterium
CTGGTGAGTATACTGTTACAGTGATAGATAGTAAAGGCAAAGAAAAAGAAGCAAAAGGCACCATCAATGATCCTGGCTTAATCGTTACTGCAGTAGCAGACCGACCGGAAAGTAATATTGGATCAGGTGATGGACAAGCTACAGTATCTGTCAAAGGTGGTGATGAAAATTATCGCTATATCTGGGACAATGGCGAAACGACAGAAACAGCCGTTAAATTAACAGGAGGAAGTCATTCCGTAACCGTTACAGATGGTGCCGCTTGTAGCAATTCTACTTCTGTAGAAATCGTACAAAACATTGCGGACATTAAAATTACATTAGAGCAAACGGCTCCCATTAATTGTGCTGGTGATACGAAAGCAGCGGCCATTGTTGAAGTGGATGGCGGAAAACCTCCTTACACCTATCAATGGAATAATTCATCCTTAACGGGTGAAGTTGTTTCTGATCTAGCCGCAGGATCTTATCAAGTGACCGTAAATGATAGTAGTGGGAAAAGTGGTACGGCAACCATTGCTATTCAACAACCTAAAGCATTGACTGCAAGTGTAAGTGTCATCTCTCCAGCAAGCACTGGAAATGCAGATGGAAAAGCTGGAGCAAAAGTAGCAGGAGGTACTGGAAAATACACTTTTGAATGGGACAATGGCGAGACTACTGAGCAAGCGAGTCAATTAGCTCCGGGGTCACATCAATTAACTATTTCTGATGAAGCTGGTTGCAACTTGACGGTAACCGTGACCATAGAAGAAAATATTTTAGGACTAAATGCTTCCATTGTTGAAAAAACAAAAATCAATTGTGCTGGCGATGCCTCTGGAGCAATTGCGGTAACGGTAAGTGGTGGAAAAGAACCTTTTACTTATCAATGGAATGATGCTAAAATATCAGGAGATGAACCAACAGGATTGACCGTAGGAACCTATGAAGTGACGGTCACTGATGCTGCTGGCCAATCAAAGACAACTAAAATTAAATTGGAAGAACCAGATGCCTTATCTGCAAATATTAAAGTACAATCAGCTGCGAGTACTGGTAATGCGGATGGCAAAGCGAGTGTCAAAATAAAAGGTGGTTCTGGAAAATACACTTATGCTTGGAGCAATGGAGAGCAGTCAGAAAACGTAAGCAATTTAGCGCCTGGTGATCATCAACTCACCGTCACGGATGCCACGGGATGTACAACCATTGCATCGATTAAAATGGGAGAAAATATTCTGGATTTATCCGTTGCGATTGATGAAAAAAGTAAGATCAATTGTGCGGGAGCAAAAACAGCTGCATTAACCCTTAGTGTCACTGGTGGAAAAGGACCCTTCAATTATAAATGGAGTGATGCTAGTTTGAGTGGTGATCAACCGACTGGATTAGGAGCGGGCATTTATGAAGTGGAAATTACCGATGCCAGTGGAAAAAGCAGTAGTGCAAAAATTGAAATAGAAGAACCCAAAGCCTTGACGGCAAATGTGGAAGTCGATGCACCAGCGAGTA
>CAYTVR010000116.1:1594-4298 GCA_964441245.1 uncultured Saprospiraceae bacterium
CGGGAAATGCTGATGGAAAAGCAAAAGTGAAAGTGAAAGGTGGTTCTGGAAAATATACTTACGTTTGGGACAATGGAGAAAAATCAGAGAAAGCGAGCAAGTTGGCACCTGGTGATCATCAATTGACGATTACCGATGCTGCTGGATGTACGACTACAGCAAGTGTAACTATTAGCGAAAATATTTTAGACTTAGCTGTCTCTATAGATGAAACGGCAGAGGTCAAATGTTTTGGTGAAAAAACAGCAGCACTAGTCGTAAAAGTAAAAGGTGGAAAAGGACCATTCAATTATAAATGGAGTGATACTAGCTTGAGTGGTGATCAACCGACTGGCTTAGGAGCGGGCACTTATGAAGTAGAAATCACCGATGCCAGTGGAAAAAGTAGCAGCACAAAAATTGAAATAGAAGAACCCAAAGCCTTGACGGCAAATGTAGAAGTCGATGCACCAGCGAGTACGGGAAATGCTGATGGAAAAGCAAAAGTGAAAGTGAAAGGTGGTTCTGGAAAATACACCTACGTTTGGGACAATGGAGAAAAATCAGAGAAAGCGAGCAAGTTGGCACCTGGCGATCATCAATTGACGATTACCGATGCTGCTGGATGTATGACTACAGCAAGTGTAACTATTAGCGAAAATATTTTAGACTTATCAGCTTCGATAGATGAGACGGCAAAGATCAAATGTTTTGGTGAAAAATCTGCGGCTTTAGTCGTAAAAGTAAAAGGTGGAAAAGGGCCTTTCAATTATAAATGGAATGATGCCAATTTAAGTGGAGATCAACCTAAAGGTTTAGGAGCTGGAAGCTATGAAGTTGAAATTACCGATGCATCAGGAAAAAATACAAAAGCACAAATTAATATAAAAGAACCTAAAACATTAACGGCAAGTGCAAAGGTAGATGCTCCTGCAAGTACGGGCAATTCAGATGGTAAAGCAACCGTCAATGCAAGCGGTGGAACTGGTAAATTGAAATATAAATGGGACACAGGTGAAACAGCTTTGACGGCAGTCAAATTAAACCCTGGTCAACATGAGGTAATCATTACAGATGAAGCAGGATGTACCACTTCGACTAATATTGAGATTACAGAAAATGTATTGCCCCTTACGGTAAATATCACGCAGACCTCAGCGATCAAATGTGCTGGTGATCCAACCGCCGCAGTTACAGTAGCTGTTCAAAGTGGAAAACCTCCTTATGAATTTGCTTGGAGTGGAAGCGGAATGAGTGGCAAAGAACCAACAGGAATCAAAGCAGGGGAGTATCAAGTCACTGTGACTGATGCAAGTGGACAAACCAAAGCGAGTTCGATCAAAATACAAGAGCCTGCAAAATTAGTAGTTGAAATTGTCGATAAAGAAAATGCCTCCACAGAAATTAGTTCAGACGGATCTGCTTCTGCAAAAGTTAGTGGTGGAACAGGAAGATATACTTTCGCATGGGACACAGGGGAGAAGAAAGAAAAGGCTATTAAATTTGCAAAAGGAAATCACAGTCTAAGCATTCAAGATGAAAACGGATGTACTTCAGATCTAGATTTCGAAATCAAAGTGAAAGCGATTCCAAGACTTTCTGCAAAGAATTTAAGAAAAGGATCAACAGTCCGTTTAGAGAAATTATATTTCGATGCAGATAGTGTCAATATCAAAGCAGAGTCTGTTCCAGTGTTAGAAGAATTATATGAGTTTTTACAAACCAATGGATCTATCGCTATCCAAGTAGATGGTCATACTAACAATATTCCTCCGCATGATTTTTGTGATAAATTATCCACTGGTCGGGCCAAAGCCGTTGCTGATTTCTTGATTGGAAAAGGTATCAATCCGAAACGAGTATTGTTTAAAGGCTTCGGAAAACGCAAACCCATTTTTACCAATAAAACAAAAGATGGTAGGCGCAAAAACCAAAGGGTCGAAGTCCGGATACTGAGTATTTAGCTTAGCTAAAATCGAAAAAATAAAGAGGATTTGTTTCTAAGATATAGAGGCAAATCCTTTTTTATTGAACTGTAATTTTAGTCTATCTTGTTTCTTTCATTTTCTTTTAAATTTAACTTTTCTCGCCTTTTTTTATTCGTTTTTGTCTTTGTTCTGTCTTGTAAACGATTTGTTGTCAATGTGCTAACTCATTTAATGAGCTAAGGCAGAAACCTGGCCAAGCACGGATTAAAAAATTTACCTTCTGGACACATATGCATACCTTGTATATGGTATTTTACAAAGTTAGATTACACAATACTATTATATCTTTTTGATTTATAGTAAATTCGTTTATTCCCAAATTTTAACTACTGATTTTTCTTTTTACATTTTAGCTCCTTGGCTTTGAATGGTCATAGGACTAGATTGTATGGTATAAAAACTAACATACTTTAATTCACCTGTTTAAAATGAAACCTTATGAAACGAATTTTTATTTTACTTATTTTTTGGATGATAGGATTGAATGTGGCCTGGGGGCAGATATGTACTGGTAATATCACTTTAACGACTCAAGCGGAGGTAGATGCTTTTGATTGTGTGGAGGTGACAGGAAGTGTTACTATTCAAGGGCTAGATATTACGAATTTGAATGGAATGTCCGAGTTAGAAAGAATTGGGGGAAATTTGTTGATACGGAATAATCCTATATTGAGTTCGATTAATTTTCCAGCCTTGCAGATTACGAATGCAGGTTACTTGCATATAACATCGAATGC
>CAYTVR010000116.1:4398-21570 GCA_964441245.1 uncultured Saprospiraceae bacterium
ATGCTTTATTGAATTTGAATAATTCATTTCCTCAACTAAATTCAGTAGGGAATAATATGTTTATAGATGGGAATGATGAATTGTTGACGATCAATGATTTTGCCACTTTAGAAAAAGTAGGAAGGAATTTAGAGATACAGAATAATGGCTCACTTGAATCAATAAATGGTTTAGGATCATTGGATAATATAGGAAGGAGTTTGGATATAGATTCCAATGCAGAACTGATGATGATAGGAGGCTTACAATTGTTGCGAAGAACAAATGCACAATTTTTAATCAGGAATAATACTTCTTTGACAAGTGCGAGTTTTACAAGAATAGATACGATTGGAAGTGATTTATTAATTTCATCGAATGCGAATTTGTCGAGTATAGATTTTCCAGCCTTGCAGATTACGAATGCAGGTTACTTGCATATAACATCGAATGCAGATTTGACAAGTATCAATTTTCCAGAACTAGAACGAATTGGATCTCAAGCCTTTAATACCTTTACTTCTCAATACCCCTCACATTCGCTATATATTAATAATAATGATGCTTTATTGAATTTGAATAATTCATTTCCTCAACTAAATTCAGTAGGGAATAACATGTTGATTCAAGGAAACGAAAATCTCTTAACAATTAACACTTTTATGGCCTTGGTTTCTGTAGGAAGAAATCTTGAAGTAAAAGATAATCCTAACCTTTCCATTTGCTGTGGTGTAAATCTAATTCTATTACTTGAAGCGCAAAATCAAGTTGCAATTGGGCAGCAAACTGTGATTCAAGAAAATAATTCAGGCTGCGATTCAGTTGTAGAAATAAATGATTTTTGTTCGATGGGCATGGTTTGGTATGAAGATGCAGATAACGATGGCTTTGGAAATATATTAGTCAATCTTTTAAGTTCTGTCCAGCCTCAAGGGTATGTATCAAATAGTACAGATTGTGATGATACCAACCCTGATGTCAATCCAAATGCCCCCGAAATTTGCGATGGACTTGATAATAATTGTAATAATGAAACGGATGAAGGATTATTAACGTCTTTTTATCCTGATAACGATAATGATACTTTTGGAGACATCAATAGTAGCGCAACACAAGCATGTACAGCACCTACAGGATTTGTTGCGAACAACCAAGACTGCAACGATAACGATGCTGACATCAATCCTGATGCAGTTGAAACTTGCGATGGCATAGACAACAATTGTAGCAATGAAATAGATGAAGGATTACTTATAGCTTATTATCCTGATAACGATGGTGATGGTTTTGGAGACGATAACAGTGCTGCAACAAATGCTTGTACGCAACCTGTAGGATTCGTGACGAACAATACAGATTGTGATGATACTAATAATACGATTTACCCAGGTGCACCAGATCTTCCTGTTACTGTTATAAATGAAAATTGTGACGAAAATATATGCACCATCACTGGAGACCTAACCTTCAACTCTCAAGCTGAACTAGACGCTTTTGATCAACCCTGTACGATCCTTGATGGCAACCTCATTATCAATGGTGATGACATCACAGACCTTTCTAATCTCATCAATCTTGTTGAAATAACAGGCAACGTCATTATCGGAGATCCAACACCAAATGCCATTGGAAACGATATTTTAATGAATTTGGAAGGACTCAACAATATTAAAAAAATTGGAGGTGATCTAATCATTTGTGGAAATCCAATGCTTACCTCACTCAGCGGTTTTAGTAGCCTAGAAGAAGTTGATGGAGATATTCGAGTGAAAAATTGCCAGGAGTTGACCACGATTAATTTTGCATCAATTACTGTTTTTGGTGGAGATTTATTCCTCAGTGATTTACCTCTGTTAGGTAGTTTTACATGGCCAAGAGTGCCTTTCTATTCTGGTTCTATTTATATTGGCGGTACTGGTCTCTCTGGTATTTTTGGTCCAAATATTACGGGTCAGAATGCGGGATTCTTCACCATTGGTGGTGACTTATTTATAGTCGATAATCCAAATTTGGAAGTAGTGGATCTGCCAGATCTAATTACTTTGAATGGTTGTTTTCATCTTATCAACAATACAATATTTATAGGAGATATTGATCTATCTAACCTAACGATCATTGGTCAAGATCTTATTATTGTAGATATGGATGAGATTACCAATTTGGATAATTTTGAAAACCTAACCACCGTCGAAGGTGATTTCATTATTTCTGACAACGATAATCTTGAAAACTTAAATGGTCTTTCTAATTTATTAACTGTAACCGGTGATTTTACATTAACAGGTAACAATAGTCTTACTGAATGTTGTGCTATTGTTCCATTATTGTTAAATGATGGTGTAAGCGGAGAAATTACCATCAGTGACAATCCATTAGGTTGTAATAGTGTCAATGATATTCTTACCAATTGTCTAAACGATATAAGTATTGAATGCCCGGAAGATATTATTGTAAATGCAACACCACAGGGGACTCTAGTCTCTTGGGCATTTCCCTCAGTGACAACAGACTGTATCATCAATGGAAATAGTGATCTTACTCTAGAGCAAACAGAAGGGCCAAGTAGCGGATCACTTTTTCAAGAAGGAACCACAACAACAATAGCTTATACTGCTAGTGATAATTGTGAGAATTCTATTAGCTGTAGTTTTACTGTTACCGTAACAGAAATCGGATGTTCTCCCGGTCAATCTTGCGATGATGGCGATCCTTGTACAGCTCAAGACGCATTCAATGATGATTGTGATTGTATCGGAGTTAATGAAGATGCCGACGAAGATGGCGTATGTACCGCTGAAGATTGCGATGATTCAAATCCAAATATTCCAACTACTCCTGGTACAACTTGCGACGATGGAAATTCCAATACGATTAATGATATTATACAAGCTGATGGCTGTACCTGCATGGGAGAGAGTGATGATCCATCTGGATGTAACATTGATTTTACAATAGATGATTTAGAAGTTACCGTAACAGGATTGGACGATCCTCATGTTTCAGTAAAATTCCATGATGTGGATAATGGTTGGTCTATCGTAGCGGAATGTTTTGATACTTGTAATAATCCTCATGTAAAGAGTTTGCCAGCAGGCAAATATTACATTAACATAAAAACATGGGATGCTAATTGGAATGTCAGTTGTGAATTGACAGACTACTTTGAGTTAGGAGAGAATTCTTGTGGAAATGTTTCGGATGGAGGAGTCATCGGTTCAGATGAATCTTTTGAAAGTCCTTACGATCCAGCTCCCATTGTAAATATTACATCACCTACTGGAGGAAATGGGACGATTGAATATCTATGGTTAGCTTCGACTTCTGGTTGTCCGGGATTTGGCGACGAGGTGCCTAATTCTAATAGTGTGACCTATGATCCAGGACCAATTACCCAAACAACTTATTACAGAAGATGTTCTAGAACGGTTGGTTGTACGACTTATTACGAAAGTAATTGTATTGTTAAAGAAGTGACAACTTCAAGTACTGATTGTGAAATTACTCATTCGGCAGGCGAGGACTTGATTACAGTTTCTGGTTTAAATGGTGCAAATATAGACCTCCAAGTGTTTGATGATAATTGGGATTTAATTTATCAATGTTCAGATGATTGTAACCCGAATGAAACTATTAGTAATTTGTCTGATGGTATTTATTATATCAATGCAAAAATTTGGAATGAGTCTTGGGAGAAGATGTGCGAATATAGTGAATATGTTACGGTTGGAGGAACCAATAATCTTGTTGTTCTTGAAGAAGATTATCTATTTTTTAATGCAAGTAAAAATGGACAATCGGTTTATCTAAGATGGGTCACGAATACAGAAGATAGAAACGATCATTTTATCATTGAGCGATCAAGGGATAATATTAACTTCGAAAGCATTGAGTTGATAAATAGTGAGCATACCGATCGTGGCATTCACCATTATCAAACCATTGATAAAGCTCCATTGGTTGGAGATAATTACTATAGAATCAAAGAGGTATTTATAGATGGTTCATTCAAATATGCTACTTCACAAAAAGTATATTTTGATTTAGACTTGAGTAAGATAAATTTATTTCCAAATCCAGCTCATTCAGAAGTATTTTTAATGATGAAAGATCATGTTGGTCGTTTGGCGAAAATAAAAATATACAATAGTTTAGGAGTATTAATGACAACGGAAAGTTTTGAAAATTTACCTGAGCAAGCCATCCGATTTGATACGAAGAATTTTGTGGCAGGTGTTTATATGATGAACATTAAGTTGGATGATTTGAAATCACGGAATATCATTTTTGTGGTCAGTAAAAAATAATTTGAATATTTATTCAAGCTTCGCTGAAAAAAATTAAAAATTATACAGCAAGCAAGGCCAGATAGTAAGCGATAGATAAGTAGTAAATAGGTGGTAAGTAGTAAGTAATAAGTCCCCTCAATACGTATATTTCTACGTTTTTTGAGGCAACTTACCACTTACTACATTACACAAATAGTCGAGTTATTTTCATTGCATAAAGGTCTTATTGGAAAGATTTTTGAATTCATAGGTTAAACTTTTATTAGGGAAAAGAGTCTAATCGTGCAAACACCCAAAATATGAAATCAATATCTTTACTTCCTCTTCTATTTTTTTATTATTCCTCATTTCTTATCGCTCAAGAATCTTATTTTCCACCGAATAATTCTGATGAATGGGAGACCATTGATCCCGCAGAATTGGGTTGGTGTAGTGATCAAATTGCTGAACTAGTAACTTTTCTTGATGAAAAAAATACCAAAGGATTTATCGTTTTAAAAAATGGTAAAATAGCGATAGAACATTATTTCGATGATTTTACGCAGGATAGTATTTGGTATTGGGCTTCCGCCGGAAAAACATTAACGGGTTTTTTAGTGGGGATGGCAGAAGAACAAGGTTTATTGAATATCAATGATCCTACTTCTGATTATCTAGGTAATGGTTGGACCAATGCGCCTGAAGAAAAAGAAAACCTAATAACGATCAAACATCAGATGACGATGTGTACAGGTTTAGACGAAGGCCCCGAATCCAATTGGAATTGTTTGGACTCAGATTGTTTAAATTATTTAGAAGATGCAGGGACTCGTTGGTTTTATCATAATGCTCCTTATCGATTACTGCAAGATGTAATAGCAGAAGCGAGTGGTTTGAATTTTAACCTTTACACGCAAGGGCTAAAAAATGCAATAGGCATGAAAGGAATTTGGTCCAATTATATCTATTATAGTCGCCCTAGAGATGCTGCCCGTTTTGGCTTATTAATGCTCAACCAAGGAACATGGAATGGCAATCAAGTCTTAGATCATCCTGATTTTTTAGAATCTATGACGCAGCCCTCCCAAGAGTTTAACGAATCTTATGGATATCTTACTTGGTTGAATGGTCAAGCTAGCCATATGTTGCCTGCTTTTTCTCTAGTATATGATGGGGTACTCATTCCCAATGCACCGCCAGATATGTATGCAGCGCTTGGGAAAAATGATCAGAAAATTCATGTAGTACCGAGTATGGATTTAGTGGTCATAAGAATGGGCGACAATTCAGGTATCTCTTTATTTGCTGCTTCTCCTTTTGATAGCGAAATATGGACCTACCTCAATAATATTTTTTGTAATACCACTTCCACGTCAAGTAGTTTTTTAGAAGAAGAAGTTGCCATCTCACCTAATCCATTTCATAGCAATTTGTATATTCGGTCGGCCGAAAAAGTATCTTTGAAAATAATAGATAATGTGGGAAATTTACATTTAGTACAAACGGTTCAGAACACGAATATTAACACCGAGAATTTGCCGAAAGGCATTTTTTATATCCAAATAGAAAATGAAGAAGGAAGGATTTTGAAAACAGAAAAGATAGTGAAAATGTAAAGAAGAGATTTTAATGATTGGTGGACCGTTAAATAACTTTATAACTTAAAGCCACCAATCATTAAAAATAAAAGCGATTATTGCCCAATCACGACTTTTTGGCTCAAGCCAAATCCTTCCCCCTTAATCTCCAAGATATAAAAGCCAGAAGCAAAGTTAGTCATACCTGGATATTGAATTTTATTCATTCCAGCTGATAAATCCTTTAGTTCAGAAAACACTACTTTACCGCTAATATCAAACATCGTAATTTGAGTGTTTTGGTGAGCATCAGATAATTCGATTTCAAGATTTAAAACATCATTCACCGGTTGAGGAAAAACACGAAGCTTATTGTTTGCATTTTCTAAGTCCTCAGTATCCGTAGATAGGGCACAGGCTAAGTCGTTTGGAATACCAGCGCAATTAGGATCAATTCCTTCAAAAACGAATAGACCATTTTGCATATCAGAAACCAAAATATTTCCAGAAGGTAAAAATGGATAAATTCCCCAAGCACCTTTATAACTTTCCTCATTCGGTTCCACGGAAGTGTCATAATATTTTACTCGAATAGGGTTCAAAGGATCAGAAATATCAAAAATTTGTAAGCCCTCATAATAATAAGAAGTATACAAATAATCACAAGCCACAATCTGATTATGAGCAATACTAGAAGTACCTCCTTCAGCATTGAATAAATGACTCACTTCAAGATCAGATGGATCACTGATGTCAATTATTTTGATGTCCATTCCATGATTTTCATCAGCCATATAATAATGGATACCATCGCCAGCCAACCAGCCAGAATGATTGTAACCAGATTGAGGATATTGTGTCATGGAACCTAAGGTCACCGGATTAGCTGCATCTGTAAAATCAACAATATAAAAACCGTCATTACCACAATTGAGATAGGCAATATTATTCTCTGCATAGACATCGTGAACATGACCAATATAGTTACCACCAAATTGATCGTAGCCACCTACAAAAACGGGATCTGCTGGATTTGAAATATCATAAATTCTCATTGGGTTATACCCTTGTGGTCCTCCTGAAACGGCTAGACAATACAAGCGAGCAGCAGCAGAATCAATAAAAATATTGTGAGAAATAGTAAACAAATCATCAGAATCATAAACAACATCTAATGAATTGGGTAAGTTAGATAAGTCAACAATTTGCAAAGTACTACTGCTATTATTCGTGTTTTCGCCACAGGCCATAAAAAGATGGCAGCCATAGTCGTGATAATCTCGATGGATAATTTGACCACCTGAGGTAGCTCCTTTTATAAAAAATGCTTCGGATGGATTGGTTGGATCAGTGATATCGATAAAATGAGTCCCATCCGTAGAACCAATGACTGCATATTCTTTACCATTGGAAGCAATACCCCAAACCTCATTATAGGTATTGTCATACAACCAAGTTCCTTGTAAATTTTCATCAGACCAAGTGCCTAATAAGTTAGCTTCTGTCTGAGCAAAAAGAAAAATAGGACAAATAAAGAAAAGGAGGATTATATTTTTTTTCATTCTAAGGCTTATTAATGTTAAAGGACATCCAAATTTATTTGGATCAATTTAGAATCAGTGAAATCAATTTGTTTAGTCAAGATAAAATTAAGAAATATCTAGAATTTAATATGTAAGCTAAGCGGCTATTAGCGAAAATAGTTTAGGAGAAGGAAGATCAATTGAATGGAAATGAAGCAAGGTGAAGATAGGACAAAGGGGCAAAGATAGAAAGGTATAATTTAGAAATTATTTTTCTTCGTCACCGCGAATGTGATTAATGATTTTACTCCGATAACGAAAAAGCTGGTGCAAAATGGAAATCCTTGCTTCCATGATAGAAGTTCGGGCCGATTCATCATCGCCATTCAGCATTTTCAGCTTCTCGTATTCGGTCTCGAAGTTTTTTTCAACTTCTTTAAATGGTTTAGTGGTCATGGTTACGCAGTTGTGCGTTGTCTAAAAGGTTATAGTTGATTTTTCGGAACAAAGTTCCTAAGCATCTTGAAATTGCGCTGTGTATCACAAGATCATGCCGTGGAGTAAATGTTTAGCCATGCTAAAATTCACTCTATATCGTTCATATAATTAGTTGGTATCAACTAATTTCGAACTAAAATAAAAGGGGATTTGATGTAAATGGACGTCAGAACCCTAGGGATTCTTGAATCAGGTTTTGAGAAATGTAATTTTGAAAATTACCTAGGGGAGAATAAGGGAGGAATATTATTTTGATAGAAAGAATTAAGCGTATTGCTCAACAGAACTGCTTGTTGGCGCAGGAGTTTCATAAACTTCAGGCAAAAAGTCGCTTGACATTTCTTCTTGTTCTTCAAACCATTTAGAAGTAATCATGGAGCCCATATACATGACCGATAAAGCCATTAAAAAGCCCATTAAACCAAAAGTGGTATTGACAAAAAGCGGGGAAGGATTGGGAATATTATTAAGCAAGATACTTAGACTTATAAAAGAAAGTACTGTTAATAAAAGGAGGGAGGCCGAAGTTTTAAAATTGAATAATTGCATCTGTAAATTTTAATTTATTCTTTGGTCTCGCCACTCATCTCAAGAGTTAAAAATCGAAGAGTGAATTTTCTTAGCGCTAGAAGATTTGCCGAAAAAACAGTGAGCAAATATCCCCAGCGGTTGTTCAATGTGATCAAATAGATACCAACGATCAACACAAATATAACTGCAATAAACGAGCCATGTTTTACTAAATTACTTAAAAGTGAAACTTTTTTTTCTCCTGTTTTTATCGTCTTGCTATTGGCTGATCGTAATTTCGTTGTAGACGCATTAAAGGCTAAATTCATATGTCTGTTTTTGGCTTTTTCCATAGACATTTGAAGCTGCTTATTTTCTAGCTTTAGTCTTTCAATTTTTACTTTTTTTTCTTCTATTTCTAAATTCTTTTTGAGTTCGTCCCAATTAGAAGTGACGCCATAAGAGTCTTTAATTTCTATTCCTTTTAGTTCTTTTAAAAGCTTATGAAGTTTGGCTTGATAAATCGGATCAGATTCTGCTACCTCTAAGTATTTATCAAATAAGTACTTCTGAATATCCGACAATTCTTTTAAACGACTTTCGATTCGCTCCAATTTTTCGAATGTTGAAATTTCAGGCTTATTACTTTTACTCATAGATCTAGGTTTTATAATCTGAACATTATCTGTTACTCCGCTATGCAAGTGTATGAAATGCAAATAGGATACCAGCAAGGGCAAAATGCTATAAAAAGTAGGAAAATATATAGGATGGCTATTGAACAAACAAGTTGCAATTTTTTTTAATCAAAATCAATAAAAATATAATATAAATATATGTTAAATTTATTTTTTGTTCTTTGCCGAATTGGTAAACTTTCTTTTTACATTCGTGTTTATTTTCTTTACAGAAAATGAATGAGTACTTTGGATAAGAAATTTTGAATACCTGAATCACGATATTTTCACATTAGTGTGGCTTTTTAAAATTCAACCATTCGCACATTTAAAGAGATATTTAGACTCATAGTCGAAAGATCATAAAATCAATTTACAAAGGATCAGACATAGGTCTAATAATAACCTAACATTCTATGACTAAAATTAACCTCTTCTGGCATCGCCGTGATTTACGACTTTTTGATAATGCCGGATTATATCATGCCT
The DNA here is from genome assembly GCA_964441245.1 of uncultured Saprospiraceae bacterium. Lineage (GTDB taxonomy): Bacteria > Bacteroidota > Bacteroidia > Chitinophagales > Saprospiraceae > JALZUU01. The sequence continues at coordinate 13,917 of CAYTVR010000116.1, forward strand.
TAAAGGGTGGACTTCCTGTTTTACCTCTTTTCATTTTTGATACTCAAATTCTTGATGATTTAGAAGATAAGAAAGATGCAAGAGTTTCCTTCATACATCGTTCCTTATTGGAAATGCAGGAAGAGTTGAAAAAATTAGGAAGCTCTCTAATCGTCAAATATGGTGATCCTCAGAAAATCTGGACAACTCTATTGAAGGAATACCAAATAGAATCCGTTTATACCAATCATGATTACGAACCATATGCCATCGGACGTGATGAACAAGTAAAAGAGTTGTTACAAAAAAATGATATCAACTTCTACACCTTTAAAGATCATGTGATTTTTGAGCGATCTGAAGTGACAAAAGATGATGGACTACCTTATACCGTTTTTACGCCTTATAGTCGAAAGTGGAGAGCAAAAATGGAAAGTCGTTTGGAAAAACAAAAAAACTCTAAAGGAAAAACAAACTCTATTTCTTACTACCTAAAATCTTATCCGAATCAAAAATATCAAGATCATTTTTTGAAGACCAAACCTCTAAGTATTCCGACCTTAAAAGAAATGTCTTTTGAAGAAACGGAACTAGAAATACCCAATTCTGTTGTTGCTCGGAAATTGATCAAAGAATATGATGAAAAACGAAATTTTCCAGCGATCAAGGGAACTTCTCGATTGGGCATTCATTTTCGTTTTGGTACCATCAGTATCCGAGAAAAAGCACGCAACGCGAATCAGTTAAATCAAACCTTCCTCAACGAGTTGATTTGGCGAGATTTTTATGCGATGATTATGAGTCACTTTCCAAAAGTCGTTACTCAACCTTTTCGAGATAAATATCAATTTGTTCCATGGCGAAATGCTCCAAAAGAATTGGAGGCTTGGTGTCAAGGACAAACGGGTTATCCAATCGTAGATGCAGGAATGCGAGAATTGAATGCGACTGGTTTTATGCACAATCGAGTACGAATGATTGTAGCCAGTTTTTTAACCAAACATTTATTACTCGATTGGCGCAGCGGAGAAACTTACTTCGCTCAAAAATTATTAGACTTTGATTTAGCGAGTAACAATGGTGGTTGGCAATGGGCTGCTGGTTGTGGCACAGATGCTGCGCCATATTTTCGGATTTTCAATCCATATAGTCAACAAGCTAAGTTTGATAAAGAATTTAAATACATCAAGAAATGGGTGCCCGAATATGGAACAGATCAATACATTGATCCTATCGTTGATCACAAATTTGCTCGCGAACGTTGTCTAAAGGCTTATAAAGATGGTTTGGCTATAGCCGAAAAAAGAAAGTAAGTGATTCTAATCTATTCTAATGTGCTTGATCAATTTTAATCGGAGGATGCGCCTTTAAGAAATTTAAAACATCTTTTGGTTCGTCGGTAATATGTAATAGATCCGCATACTTTCGACCATGAGCTAATTGCTTTAATAAAGGATAGATAAAGGTATCAATCTCATATCTCTTTTTACCAAGAAAAACCATTGGACTAAAATAGTTGAAAGTCCCATAATGGTTTTGAGTTGCATCCATAAAAATTTCCTGAGTAGTTCCAGCACTTCCTGGTGCACAAACAATTCCAAATAAACTGATGGCGAGTAAAGTATCTTCTCGAATGCTATTAGAAAAATATTTGGCGATATGTGAAGCGAATAAATTACTAGGCTCATGTCCGTAAAACCAGGTTGGGATGGCTAAACTTGGTTTTCCGTTAGGAAATTTTTTAAGCACCTTTAAGGATTGTTGGTGAAAGCCCTTGTCAGAAAAGTGAGGTGATTTAGATAACATTTTAATTGCGGTTTCTAAATCTTTATCAGATTTTTTGGCAAAGTAGGCACCTAGGTTAGTGGCTTCCATGATGCCAGGGCCACCACCTGAAACAATAAAATATCCTTTCTCTGCTAATAATTTTGCTGTAAAAGCAGTCTTTCTATAAAATAAATCTGTCCGTAAAGTTCCATGTCCACCCATGAAGCCGACACATTTTTTACGAGTCATTCCATTTTCATCAAATTTCAATAAATCTCTCAAGGCATCATCCATAGCATGGTCGTGAATTCTTTGCCATAAAGCTTCAGTTACACTGGGGCGAAATTTATTTTTTGAAAAATTGTTATAAACTTTTAAATCAAAACTATTGTCTTTTTTAGGCGAGTAACCCTTCATCAGTTCCTGCCAGGTGTATAGGTTTTTTCTAAAAGGATTGAAAGGAATGTCCTTTGGTTGGCCAATAATGAGCGCACCTTGTTTTCTGAGTAAGTCTTCTATCCCTTTCGGGAAACGACAGCCAAGGAATGACGTATTTTTTATATCAAACTTAGACCAGTCCATTTTTATTTTTGATAAATCCAAATCTTGAAATGTACAATTGGTCAGACAGTGATTGCTTTTTAGATATTTTTGAGTCGAATTGAATTCTTGAAAATTAATTTCTTCATTGGTCTTAAATTTCATCTTTTCTATTTTAGCGTGTCTTCTGATGTAGTATGTTTGTATGAAAGACAAAGTAAGTTTTTTTTATTTGAATAAACAAGCAATGCTAAAATAGAAAAACCCTTATCCATTGCTGAATAAGGGCTTTATGTTTTTTGATAATTATCTTAAAATTGGTAACAAGAATATTTTCTTCTAGTTCTTTTTCTTTTTTTCTTTTTGAAACGTCGATTCTTTCTTTTCCCAGACTTATATTTCTGAGTCTTTTTAGAAGACGAAACACGTGCTCTTTTACTAGATTTAGAAACGGAAGTAGATTTTTTATAAGCTCCTCCTAAATTAGGTTTCGCCTCTTGCTTTTCAACCTTCGCAATTTCTGCGGTTGTCTTGACTGTCTTTTTACGAGGTTTATTGGTTGGAATCCATCTTTCTGGTCCTTTTGGATCAAGAACAATTTTCTTTTTAGGAGTTTTCTTTTCCACTACGGCTACTGCATTCGATTTTGGCTCTTTATTTTTTGCCTCCATACGGCGAATATCTTCAGTAGTAATTTTGATAACTTGGTCCATACCATAATCATCAAGATCCATATTGTTGAGGATTTCTAAATCCGTCGCTTGATCTTCTTTAACAACAACCGTTGTTTGTCCAAAAGTATCGTCTTGGTATTGCTTTTTGACTTGGGCGAATGCGAATTGTGAAGTCAAAAGCATAAAGGCCAGCAGTAATATCCTGTTCTTCATGGGATAAAATTTGTGTTAATTAAAATCGGTTACTTAAAAATCAGGACTAAGTCTTTGATAATTAAGTACTTTTAGTTTAAAGGAATTTTTAATTCAAAAAAAGTCCTTTTTTGATATGCTCTAAAACTGTTAATTTGGATATGTTCTTAACTAATATAAAACGAATTTAACTATAAAAACGTTCCTTACCAACTAAAAAACTTTCACTATTGTGACGTTTTTATTTGATATATGTAACAAGATAAAATGTTAAGATTGGATTTTCTCCGGTTATGTTATGCTTAATAGTAATTAAATGATATGTGTTAGACGTTGGTATTTAACGATTTGTTTCTTTTTTTTGTTTTTATTTGACGGAAGTCAAATAAAAAACGGCTGCCAATTAAATTGACAGCCGTTAAAAATTCTATTTGATCAAATTTACTCTAGCAATTACTATTGAGTAACTTTGAATATTCTGTTCAGTAAATTACGTTCTCCATCAATATTAGTATAGATAAAGTAGAATCCAGATTGGAAATTCGTTAAATCTATAGTCACTTGATCTGTTCCTTCCGAAGCAATAATAGTAGATAGGATTTCACCGTAAGCATCTACGACCTCAATTTGAGTGCTCGTTGCAAATGGTTCAACCATTCTTAAATAAGATACGTCAGTAGCAGGATTCGGGAATGTTATTCCAGATGATTCATTTTCCATTCTTATCACTGTTTCGATAATCGTAGAGTAGGTGAAACTTCCATCTTCCAATTGTATCTTCAATCGGTAGTAGTTAATTCCAAAAGTTGGGAATTCGTCTACTAATTGATAGTTTTCCGATTGGTCACCGACAACAGCACCAACTGTTGAGAATGATTCTCCATCCGTAGCATGTTCTACTGTATAGCTTGTATTTTCTAATTCGTTGATGGCATTCCAAGTCAACAATACTGTTCCATCATCCTGTGATGTTCCATTGAAATAAGTTACTTCCAATCGATCAATAGGACAACCAGCTTCACCTGATTTAGTTACATCAACAATAAATTCATTGGTAGTTGCACAACCATTGCCTGTATCCGCAACAAGTCTAACAAATTTTTCACCAGCAGAAGTAAACTTGAATTCTACTTCTTGACCTTCTCTAGCTCCCAAGTAGGTAGCATCAGCTGAAGGACCATTAAAGAATAACCAAGAGTATTCTACCTCTTCACTTGTAACAGCTTCTGCATAGAAAGCAGTAATGGCATCTTCACAAATGAAATCATTGTAATCTAATTCAACTTCTAAAGATTCAGCGTTCACTTCTTTCTTTACAATGTTAGATTCACCAGAGTATAATTGACAGAATGAACTTCTTGCACAACGAATGAAATAGGTTGTAACTTCAATCATTCCTGGATCATAACTTGCACCAGTTGCATTAGGAATTTTTTCCCAATCCGTATCATTCTCATCATTCGGTGGAGTAGACTGATAACTTTGTAACCAAATGTATTCAACATCTTCTCCATCAGCTGGTGTTACACTTGTAATCATTAATGGATCAAAAGCAGAACAAGAGCTTTCATTACTTCCAATTGATCCTCCTGCAATGACATTTGAAGAAATTCGAATAACTTCCTCAGTCGTAGCAGTACAACCATTCGGTAAAGTAATAGTCAAAAGAACTAGTTTCTTTCCAGTACTATTGAATTTGAATTCTACTTCTTGACCTTCTCTAGCTCCTAAGTAAGTAGCATTCGTTGTTTCACCATTGAAGAAAGACCATTGGTAAGTTGCATCTACATCTCCAGCATCTAAGGCTGTAAAAGTAGTTAAGTCTTTCGCACAAATATCTTCTGCCATTTCAAAACTAGCTTCAACATTACATTCTAATTGAATACCAGCATCAATGTCTAAGTTGTCATCTTGTCCTGAAACAAGTGTAATAATATCTGTTCTACCAGTATTAGGATCAATGTCGCTATCTTCAAACTCTTCAGCAATGCCTGGTGTCGTAAACACATAACCTTCCGGTAAAGCTGATGCTAAAATCTCTACGATGTATTGTCCTGGTGCTAAGTCTTCGAAAAAGTAGTAACCATTTTCAGGGCCATTAGCAGCAGTTGTAGTAGTGGCAACAATTGCATCATCTGCAGTATTGATTATACCATCTATTCCAGCTCCTATTAAGTTAACTACGATACCATTTACACCATCTTCATTCGGTGCTTGAATACCATCTTTATTAGCATCATCCCAAACATAGTCTCCAAGATTGACTGGGTAGTAATAACCTGCATCTAAATTGTCAACGTTGTCTCCACGATCAATCGTTACGAAATCCGTCATCCCTGTATTTGGATCAACATCACTATCTAAGTCATCATTTCCATTGTTGGCAACCGTTGAAACTCTTCCAGATGGTTTGATAACAGTTACTTTATAAGTACCCGGCTCAAGACCATCAAAAGAATAGAATCCATTAATCATAGTAATACCATTCATAGAAACAGAATCTCCAGTAGAAGTTATTCCTGTTAATTGAACAGGTACCTGAGCAATTCCTTGTTCGTTTGGATCTTGAATTCCATTTCCATTTTCATCGTGCCATACAAAATCTCCAATCTTAGCTTTGTCTAGTAAGTTGACTTCTGAAATAGAAGTACATCCTTTTTTATCCGTTACTGTTAAAGTGTAAATACCCGCAACTAATTCATCAATATCCTGAGTAGTTGCACCATTACTCCATAAGTAAGTGTATGGGGATGTACCACCTGTTGCACTTCCAGAGGCAGCTCCTTGAGCAGCTCCTTGGTTACTGATTGTTTGCGTAATTACAGCTTCAGAAGTCAATAAGTCTGGTTCGATTAAACCGAAATCATTTGAAGTAACTGAACAACCATTGGCATCTGTGACAACTACATTGTATGTCCCCGCACCAACATTCATCAAGTCTTCAGTAGTCGCTCCATTACTCCATACGAAAGAGTAGGGGGCTACGCCTCCAAGTACATTTAAATCAATATTACCATCTTCTTGACCATTGCAATTTACCAGTTGGATAATAGAACTAATCTCTATCTCCGTACTCTCTTCGATAGTTGCTTCATAAGTAACCGTACATGCATTTGCATCTGTAACCGTTACCGTATAAGTACCAGCAGTTAATCCACTAATGTCTTCCGTATTTTCACCATTACTCCATGCATAAGTATATGGAGTAGTTCCTCCATTTGCATCAAAGTTTATGCTGCCATCATTAGCACCATTACAATCAATATTTGATATAATGCCACTTGCTGTTAATTCAGCTCTTTCTGTAATTTCTACTTCGTAGGTAATACTACATGCATTATCATCAGTAACAGTGACCATGTATACACCAGCTACTAATTGATCAATATTTTGAGTAGTTGCACCATTGCTCCATGCATAAGTGTAAGGAGCTGTACCACCTTCAACAATGATCTCAATATTTCCATTGTTTCCACCAAAACAAGTTACATCAACCTTAGGTCCAGATACAAATAATGCATTTGGTTGGCTAATCGTAACATCAATTGATGTTTCACATTGGTTAGCATCGTTGATAATTACAGTGTAAGTACCTCCAGCTAATCCGTTAATGTTTTGAGTAGTTGCACCATTGCTCCACGCAAAAGTATAAGGAGCCGAACCACCAGTTACATCGATATTGATGCTACCGTTGTCATCTCCGTTACAAGTTACGTTTACTTGATCAACAATAGTTGCTAGTAAAGAACCTGCTTCACTGATGGTCGCTTCAGTAGTTGTTTCACATTGATTGGCATCAAAAACAGTTACCGTATAAGTACCTGCGTTTAATCCTGCGATATCTTCAGTTATATTTCCATTACTCCAAATGAAAGTATAAGGAGCTGTTCCACCAGTTACCGTTAAATCAATACTTCCGCTATCACCACCATTGCAAGCAACGTCATTGACAGTTGTAGTTAATCCAATTGCAGTTGGTTCGGTGATTGTTTCATTGATAGAAGTTGAACAACCATTGGCATCCGTGATGACTACACCGTAGGTGCCTGCAGATAATCCATCTACATCTTCAGTTGTTGCATTATTGCTCCAAGCAAAAGTATAAGGTGCAGTACCTCCCGTTACTTCTACATTGATACTTCCATCATTTCCTTCATTACAAACTACATCCATCGTAACAGCAGTAGCCATAAGAGCAGTAGGTTTTGTAATCATCATCTCAAAGGATGTTTCGCAATTGTTAGCATCTGTAACAATTACAGAATAAGTACTTGCTGGTAATTGATCAATATCCTCGGTTGTTGTCCCATTGCTCCATGCATAAGTGTAAGGAGCTGTTCCACCAGTTACAGTGATATCGATACTTCCATCATTGTTTTCGAAACAAGTGATATCTACTTTTGAGCCATTCACAGTCAAAGCAGTAGGTTCTGCAATGGTAGCTTCTAGTGTAGTCTCACATTGATTCGCATCATTGATAATTACAGAGTAAGTACCTGCAG
>CAYTVR010000117.1:0-21502 GCA_964441245.1 uncultured Saprospiraceae bacterium
ATTGTTCACCATCATTATAAATGACGAAATCTGCTCGTTCCACTTTTTCGGCATTGGGCATTTGTTTGTCCATTCTTGCTTTGATGGCTTCTCGGGAGGTTTGATCCCTGAGGAGTAATCGTTCCATTCGAATGTCTTGAGGGGCGGTTACGGTAATGACTTTGTCTAATTCTTTATAGCTTCCTGCTTCGAAAAGCAAGGCCGCTTCTTTTAAAGTATAAGGACAAGCTTCTTGTGAATTATGCCAGTTTATTCCATCATTGAAAACCGCCGGATGAACAGCAGCGTTGAGTAAAGCCAATTTTTTTTTATCAGAAAAAGCAATACCTGCGATGTGTTTTCGATTCAAAGATCCGTCTTCATGATAAGCTTTTGCTCCAAATATATTTTTAATTTTTTTGATCAGTTCTTCATCTTCTACCATCAAAGCTTTAGCTCGATCATCCGCATAATAAACGGGGATGTCCAGTGCTTCGAAAATTCGGCAAACGGTAGTTTTACCGCTTCCAATTCCTCCTGTGATTCCTACTTTAAGCATAATTGCAAAACGTTTAATAAAATATTCATTATGAAAAGTGAATTAGAACCAAGGTAATATTATTTTTTAGGAATGGGTAGTGATTCAACAACAAACGACCTTCCTGAATGGAAAGTCGTTTGTGAAGCTTTAGATAGTTTTTATTACCAGATTTATTCTACCAATTAGTCCCGCTGTTTTAAAATTCTATGAGTATAGAAATCATCTTTTCCCAAATGGGTACTAATAAAATAGATGCCATCTGAAAGTTCCGAAAGATTGAGTTGTATAGTATCCTCATCATTTGGAATTAACTGACTTCTAACTAATCGATTGTGAATGTCAAATATCCTAATGATTCGTTCGTTATTGGAAGTATAATTTTGTGCTAAAAAAGGAATTTTTATGCTAATGGTTTCAGCAAAAGGATTAGGGGAAATAGACACTTCATCTTTTTCAGTTTTAAAATTTACAGAAACAACCTTACTATATTCAAAACGACCATCGTAATCTACTTGTTTGAGTCGATAGTAGTTCACTCCATTTGAAGGATTTTTATCTGTAAAGTGATAATGATTGATAATATCCGAATTACCCATACCTTCTACTTGTTTCACTTTTTTAAAATCTCTACCATCCACGCTGTGCTCGATTTGAAAGTAATCATTGTTGATTTCTCTAGCAGTTGACCAATTTAAGATGACATGATCTTCTTTTTCTTTAACACTGAAATTTATCAATTCAACTGGTAAAATCATCAGGTTAGCAAATTCCACACATGATAAAGTGATAGGATTAGCAGTTTTTGTCCAATTGGTTCCATCTAACAAAATGAATTCTGTTGTATTCATTTTGCTTGCATCTTTAAAGTCAGCGTTCACTCCTTGTAGGCCTCCTATATTGAAATCAATTAGAATTACATTTGGATGATCTGGTGCTGGATTTTGATCTGTAGGGATTGTAACGTTTGATGCCCAGGCAAATGAATGAACTTCCGTGACTGAAGACCAAGGAGAAGCAGGATTCGAAGCCGAGTAGATATATATTTCATCGGTACAGCCACCGAGGCCATCTGCAACCAAAGACCATCCTCCAGTGCCTGGTACTTGAACTGCTGTTCCTCCTGAACCACATTGATCAATATAGACACCGCTTGAACTTTCTATTATATTGATAACACGATTTTCAAGCAGACCTCCCGCGGGTATCGTAAAGGCAATATGTCCCTCGTTTGGTGGAGTAACAAAATTATTGGCTGCATCTGAATATTCATCCTCTGTAATATAGATAATTTCGCCTGCTGTAAAATCTCTTAATAAAACGAATGAGACCTCATCTCCAGATGATGATGATCCACTTCCATCCCAGCCACAAATAGCTGCATCTTGGGCTATTGCGGAAAAAACAGTAAAGAGTAAAAAAGTCAAAATGTAAAATATTTTTTTCATAAGATTTAGTATTTAGACAGATTCAAAATATTGATCAATAAATCGCAATTAATAACCTTTTTTAAAAGGCAGAAAGCAGTTAACTTTCTTTTATGAAATTTGATTAAAATCAATAATACTAGTGTTCTTATTGAAAGATACATCTACCATGCAGACAAAAAATGGTCAAAAAAAATACAGGGCAGTGAGACAGGAAAAGTGTATAGACAGAAAGGATTAAGCTAAGATTAAATATATGAAAATCAGTATGTTAGGAAAAGGGAAAGATAGACAAAGCTATATAGTGCAAATAAATTCATCGATGTTGGCTTCGGGATCTAATTCCATTTTTTTACGTATTCGATACCTTGATTTATGGACAGATCTTGGAGAGATTCCTAAAATAATACTTGTTTCATAAATGGGGATTCTTAAACGGATAAGCGCACAAAGTCGTAATTCCTTATTGGTGATAGAAGGAAAGCTTGTAGAGAGTCGATCAAAAAAACCAACATAGACTTTATTGAAATAAGAGTTGAAATTTTCCCAATTATTTTGATCGATGGAATGAGTAGACAGTATTTTTTCTAATTTTTTAATGTCTTGATTTTCTGGGGTCTTGCTAATAATTTGTTGGAGCGAAGCATGTATTTTTTTCAATAAATCGGTTTGTTGGGCTGTTTCTAAAGACAACAATGCCAGTTCTTTGTTCTTACTTTCAAAGGCTGTTTCAAATTTCTCTTGATCTGCTGTTGCTTTATTTTTAAGCGTCCTATTTAATCGAGAAGTTTTGTGATACTTTTTGAATAGTAAAATTCCTCCAATAATTGACAAGGCGAAAAAGGAGATAAAAAACATTTTATATCGGCTAAAAAAGGAGTTCTTATTACTTTGGGCTAATATCAGTTGTTCTCTTGTAGCGGAAAGCTTTTTGTTTAATTTTTTGGTCTTATTCTTATGTTCTTTATACAGATTTGTTACCAGCAATTTATTTACTTCAAGTAATTTTTGTTTATTAAAAAGACTATCATTAGTGGCTTGAGCTATAGAAGAATAAAATTCAGCGGCTTCATTTTTATTCATGATTTTACATAATGTTGCTAATCCTTCAGAAGCCTTTTGTTTTTCAAAAAGATCACCTATTTCTGTTGAAATTTCCAAAGCCTTTTTATAGTATTGTTCTGATTTTAGTTTTTGTTCTAATCCAAAATATGCATTAGCCATATTAGAATAATTACTGACAAGACCCCTTTGGTTTCCAATATCCAAATTTCTTTGAATTGATTGGTCAAGTAAGCTTAGCGCCTCATCAAATTTATTAGTTTCAATTTTAAGCGCAGCTAAATTATTATATATTTTCCCTGTATTATCAAGGCCAAGTGAGTCATGGATATGGAGTGCCCTTTCATAATGAAAAATAGCTTTTTCAAATTCTTTATTATCGAAAAATAAAATTCCAAAATTTATATTTACAATTCCTATTTTTCGCTGATTATCAATTTCTTGATATAATTGTTTAGCCATCTCAAAGACCTCAAGTGTTGGTTCATACAGTCCTAATTTTAAATAAAGTGTTCCTATATCATTATAATTGTTCGCCAAATATAAGGTTCGATTAATAGATTTTTCAAAGGATTGAATCTCAAAAAAATTAGAGAGTGCTTCTGGATATTTACCCAATTCTTGTTGTGATTTTGCAATATTATACAAGACGATGTAATAATTTGAAGAGTCCCCTTTCTCTAACCACGATGAAGCTAATGTCGAATATTCATCTAAGGCCCTTTTGTAGTCTCCTCTAGCAAAAGATACATTTGCCATGTTGGTCTGTACTTTTCGAAGTAAGTCATCATATTCGAATAATTGACAAGTGGCTAAGGCTTTTTCATAATATTTTATTGCCTCTGTATAATCTTTTAGTCTTCCCCAATTCATACCTGTCAGCATCCAGTTACGAGCTTGACCAAAAGAGTTGTCAATACTTTTGAAAAGAGCAATTGATTTTTTTGAAATAGCTAAGGATGTATTAAGATCTCCTTTTAGATAGTGGAAGGCTGCTAATTGATACATGGCTTTTGCCTCACCTTGAGTATACTTGATGGTGTTCGATAAAAGGATACTTTTATTACACAAGTCCAAAGCTTGGTCAGGATCAGAAAACTTCAATTGCCAAGCTATCGTATTCAGTAAATCAACCTTTTGGCTACCTTCTGAAGTCGGTAATAGGGTATAAAGGCTATCTAAATTGGTTTGGGCACAAAGGATGGAGGAGGAGTAAAAAACACAAAAAAAAAGTAGTATTTTTAAAAGCGGCATAGGATTCTTTTTGGACTTTTTTCTGACCACGCTAAGCTAGCAAATAATTGGGGAATAATAAAGCTACCGGAAATTTTCTTGTTGCTATTAGAAATGATTGTTTTGATTCAAAAAAAACGAATTAATAGAAAATAATGTAAATTTGTTATATATTATGACTTCAGTAATTTAATGGAAAAATAATTGTATTTGAATAAGCAACATAACACTTACTTTTTATTCTTTTTTATCTTTTTGCTTTACAGCGAAATGATAAAAGGTCAGGATATTCATTTCTCTCAATTTTATAATTCACCTTTGAATATTAATCCTGCTTTGACAGGAGTATTTAAAGAAGATGTTCGGTTCATTGGGAATTATCGGCGCCAATGGCAATCTGTACCTGTTCCTTATTTGACTTTTTCGGGTGCTTTTGATATGAAATTTGAACATCGAAAATTGCCGAATGGTTTTTTTGCAGGTGGATTTTTAATCAACTATGATAAAACTGGTGACCCAGAATTGAGTACGACCAATTTGACCTTAAGTGGTAGTTACACCCATCGACTCACAGATAATAATTTATTGACCTTAGGGGTGCAATTTGGAAGTGGACAAAGAGCTTTAAAACTTGGACAACTTTCCTTTGGCAATCAATTTAATGGAGATACATATGTTCCTTCTGCTGATCCTCGAGAAAACTTAACAGATGAAAGTATTTTTTATACCGATCTGAGTACTGGATTAAATTGGCGAGTACAAGACGGGAATGGACGTTTTAAGATGGACTTAGGGTTTGGTCTTTTTCATTTGACTCAACCTAAGGTGAATTTTTCCAATGAAGCAACAGCAACACTTTCGCGAAGAATGAGTATTTATCTTCTAGCTACGTATCAGATTCAACCTAAAATGGATGTGCTTTTCATGGCGATGAATCAGAAGCAAGGAGCTTATACAGAATTGATTGGAGGAGGTGCTCTAAGATACCGATTAAATCAACAAAGAGGAAAAGAATTGGCGGTTCAGTTCGGGGTCAATTATCGTTTGATTGGTAAAAAAGATGCGATTATTCCAACAGTGGAAATCTTATACACGGCTTGGAAATTAGGTTTTAGTTATGATGTCAATCTATCCGAGTTTCAATTGGCTACCGATAAAAATGGAGGACCAGAACTGTCACTCATATATACCATTACCAAAGTCAAACCTGTAAAAGCGACCAAATCTTGCCCCATATTTTAAAGTATTGACTAGTTTTTAAAAGGCCAAAATATTACACATGCGCATTTGTTTTCCTATTCTTTTTTTAATGATTTTTATGGTGAGTGCTTCCGCACAAACTAAAAAGGCCTTTATGAAAGCGGGAGCTAAAGCATTGAAGAATAAGGATTATTTCAGTGCCATGGATCATTTCGGTCATGCATTGGAGTTTAATGAAAAAGACGCTGAAGTGATGTATAATTATGCTGAAGCTGCTCGTCATTTTTATGCCTTAGAAATTGCTGAGGACTATTACCAAAAAGTACTCCAATCTTCTAAAGTCGATAATTTTCCATTGACCAAATATTGGCTTGGCATTCTAAAAAAACAAAGTGGAGAGTATGCTGTTGCCAGAAAATTATTGAAAGAATACATCACAGAAAATGGACAACTAAATAAATTGTTTGCTGCTAAAGCGAAAAAAGAAATAGAAGAATGTCAATGGGCAGAAGAGATAGTCAATACCCCTCACGACGTTAAAATTCAACAACTCAATAAGCGAGTCAATACACCTTATTCTGAATTTGCTCCAACACTTTCTGGCGATACGCTTTATTATTCGTCCTATCGTTTTGATCATAGAAATGACGATCATAATCCACCTAGAAAACTCACCAAGGTTTTAGCGTCAGTCAAAGGAAGTAAAGGCAAGCCATTGAAACGAAAATTTAATAATGAAAAACAGCTCACTGCGCATACGACTTTTGGAAATAAGGGTCAAAGAATTTATTACACGCTTTGTAATTATGTAGGTGACGCAGATATTCGATGTGCTTTATATTATAGAGATATGGGAAAACGGAAACGTTGGGGACCTGCAAAAAAATTACCCAGCAAGATCAATTTGGAAAAATTTACACAAACCCATCCGAATATTGCCATAGATCCAATTACGAAAAAGGAAGTATTGTATTTCGTCTCAGATCGTTCTGGTGGAAAAGGAGGTCTAGATATTTGGTGGACAACAGTGGAAGGTAAAAATCGATTTGGAGATCCAGTTAATCTAGCAGCCATCAATACGGAAGGAAATGACATCACACCTTTTTATCATCAAAAATCAAAAACACTTTACTTTAGCTCGGATGGATTAAAAGGAATGGGAGGGTACGATATTTATCAAAGCAAAATCCTAGATGATGAATGGACCAATGCAAAACATACAGGATATCCACTAAACTCAAGTTACAATGATATTTATTTTTGGTTAAACCAAGATTCAACACAAGCTTTTCTATCTTCCAATCGTTTAGGTTCCATGTATTTGGAAAAAAACAATAAAGTATGCTGTAACGACATTTATAAAGTGGATATTTATCCGAAACAGGATACTTTTTTAATTGTAGAGAAAGAACCAGAACCGATAGATTCTTTGGTCTATGAACCGGAGCCTCCAGTAGTAGTTGTTCCTCCAAAACCAAAGCCAAATCCAGTTGAAAAACCGCCAAACACTTTAGAAGATTTTCTTCCTTTGGCGCTTTATTTTCATAATGATGAGCCAGATAAGCAAACGCGAAAGTCGGCTACTAAGAAAACTTACGAGGCTACTTTTTTTGATTATTATGCCCTAAAGCAAACTTACATTGATGAGTATACTCGACCATTATCGGAGGCAAATCGTTGGGAAGCAGAATCGGAGTTGAGTGATTTTTTTGACAAAAAGGTGAAAAGAGGACATGATTATTTGAATTTATTTTCTGAAATTCTTCTGGAGCGATTAGAGGCAGGGGAGCGGGTTGAAATATTTGTAAAAGGTTTTACAAGCCCAAGAGCAAAAAGTGATTATAATTTATTTCTTGGAAAAAGAAGAGTGAGTAGTGTGTACAATCATTTTAGTCAATATCGAGATAAGATATTTGAACCATATTTAAAATCAGGAAAGCTAATCCTTTCAGAAAAATCATTTGGTGAAACAACGGCTTCAGGAAATATTAGTGATGCCTTGGATGATCGACGAAATTCAATCTATAGCGTTCCAGCAGCGTTGGAACGAAGAGTAGAGATTGTTGAAATCAAACGAAATAATTGATTTTAGAGGATTAACTTACTATTATCTTGATATATGATTAATGTTAAATTAAATAAATCTAATTATTTTTTCTGTTACATTATTTTATTTTGTAATTTGTTATGTATTGATTAATATATGTTATACCTTTGCATTGTTAATTTGAAAGAGAGAAGAATATTACAATTGAAAAAGGAAGCTTTACGATCCATTCTTGATCATTTTCCCTTTTAACTTAGTCCGATTTTTAATTATTAAAAGATTTATTTTTCAAAATTTTATTGAAGCATAAATCATTGGAATGAAACCTTTGTGTACAAACAAAAAGTATTGGAACACTATTTTATTTTGACTGTTGAATTTTTTGAATTTAGGTAGAACTGCTACGAACGAATAATGACAGAATAGCTCTCATGATTCTGTTGAAAACCGATTTTGAATGCCTATCCTAGTAAAAGACTAGGGTAGAATAAAATTCAGGAAAAAGATTGTATTCTATTAGTCAAACAATCTTTTATCTCCGGCCTGAATGATATATGCAGAAAAATTGGAATGAATATTGCCAGTAGTAAATACAATTCCATACTATTCTGTTTAGCACCCTCTATAATAAATTATCCCGTGGCATATTTTAGCCTGTTTGTGATCAAACAGGTAATGATTGTATTTATAAATTTTTATAGTTTATGAATATAACGATTACGCCCCTTGTATTCAAAGAACAACTTAAATCGATTCTTAAGAATGCCGCAATTACGCACATATCTTAGCTTACTGCTTTTTGCAATTTTCTTCACTGAAGGAACTTCGCAAATTACCGTGGATTTCACCTATAGTGATAGTATAGGCTGTGACTTCCTGTCTGTTAACTTCCTAGATCTTTCCTCATCTACCGATGGTGATATTACTGCTTGGGAATGGGATATTGGATTTAACACCAATGCTCAAAATCCTTCTAGGACTTATGGTTCTCCTGGTTTTTATACTGTTTGCTTAACGGTAACAGATGAAGCTAGTAATACCGAAACACTTTGTAAGAATGATGTTATAAAAGTGTATCAAGGACCTATTGCTGGGATAGCAGCAGATATGCCTTTAGGTTGTGTACCGCTTGAAGTGAATTTTATGGATCAATCAGTTGCTGGCGATGCAGCCATTAATAATTGGGAATGGGGCTTGAGTGGTAATTGTGGTAATGTAACCGGGACTGCGGTATCTTGTACTTATAATCAAGCAGATAATTATGCGATTATTTTGACAGTGACAGATGACAATGGTTGTACCAATACCATAACTGAAACAGATTTTGTACAAGTAACACCTGCACCATTGATCGACGTTACCGCGATAGATACTTTTGCTTGTGCTCCACCACTTTCTCCTACTTTTACCAATCTTATCCCTGATCCTGATGTAACTCTTTTTTGGGATTTTGGTCCTGGAATGCCAACTTTTGAAGGAAATAATCCTCCTCCAGGATCGGTAACTTATATGCAACCGGGTTCTTTTCCTGTGACTGTTATAGCCACAAATAATAATTCACAATGTAAGGATACATTAGTACTTGAAAATTTTATCAATATTGGATTTCCTGTAGAATTTTCAGCCTCCGTCGAAAGTGGTTGCGAAGATTTGTCTGTAACTTTTACAGACCTTTCCAGTGAACCCGCAACAGAGGTTATGTGGGATTTTGGTAACGGTGATTCATCTACTGACCCTAATCCATCCTATACTTACCAAGTACCAGGATGTTACACCGTTAGCTTGACGCGAAATGCAGGAGGTTGTCCTTCTGTAGGATTTTATAGTACTTGTATCAATGTTGATCCAGTACCAGATGTTTTTTATTCTAATCTGAATAATATTGGTTGTTCTTTACCGCATACAGTCAATTTTGCAGGCTTTTCGACGAGTGCTGTTTCTTGGTCATGGGATTTTGGTGATGGCAATACATCTACTGAGCAAAACCCAGTTCACCTCTTTGAAGATTTTGGAATGTATCCAGTAGAACTGACCGTAACTAATGCCGAAGGATGTACCAATTCCGTGATTGTCAATACGATAGAAGTATCACAATTACAAGCTATATTGGTCAATGATGAAATAGAAGGCTGTATCCCAATGCAGGTATCTTTAGAAGAAAACTCAGCGTCTGTAACTGATATAGATGAATGGTTATGGGAAATTCGGGATAAAGATGGTTTAGTGGCTTACACTTCAATGGATGAAAATCCTGTCTTTGAAATTTCAGATACAGGAATCTATGATGTGGTACTTATTGTTGAAAATACGTTAGGGTGTACGGATACGACTTCTTTCGAAGAATCGATTAGCGTAGGACAATTACCGGTCGTTAATTTTTCATCAGATTTAGTGGAAGCCTGTATTGAATGGGATATTACTTTTACGGATGAATCAAGTCCTTTTGCGGAAGAATGGTTTTGGGATTTTGGTGATGGCCAAAATTCAAGTGAACAAAATCCAGTACATTTCTACACAGATACAGGATTTTATGATATCAGTTTGGTGACTTTCCATAATGGTTGTGTCAATACTTTAACCTTAGATGACTACATACATGTTATGGCTCCTGTTTCTAAATTTAATGTACTCAACTTTTGTGATGAACCAGGAAAAAGAAGATTTCAAAATCAGTCCATAGATGCGGATTCCGTCTTTTGGGACTTTGGAGTACTAGGTACAGATACGGATACGACCTCCGCCAATAACCCTGAATTTTTCTACACAACTCCAGGCACCTATACTGTTCTCCAAACCGTTTTTAACTCAGAAACAGGTTGCTTTCATCGATCAAGTCAAGAGTTGATTATCACCAATCCGCAAGCTGCATTTGATGTTCCCAGTGTAGAGGGCTGTGCTCCATTCACCCCTTCTGTAATAGATGCCTCTGTCGATGCTAGTGCTTGGAAATGGGATGCCCCCGGAGGTGTTATCACAGATATTGGTGCCCAGACACCAACGATTACTTATAACGTTCCAGGAAAATACACAGACATTCAATTGATCATCACCGATGTCAATAGTTGTTCGGATACCATCGTCTTTACAGATACCATTTTTGTCAATGGAGTGACGGTTAATTTTGATGCGAATCCTCTGGTCGGATGTTTTCCATTAGAGGTCAATTTTACTGAAAGTTCCACCAGTCTATTTGGTACGCCAGATCAATGGGAGTGGACTTTTGGAGACAATCTAGGCACTTCCATAGATCAAAATCCTTCTTTCATATTTGATACCACAGGATTATTTGATATCAGATTAAAAGTAACTGATGATAAAGGATGTGTAAAGGTCAAGAAAATTTCTGACATGATAGAAGTCACCCGTCCGGTAGCGGATTTTTCTGCAGTTACTTTAGGTTGTACCTGGGATTCCATTGCATTTGCAGATTCCTCTATGGGACAAGTACTGACCTATCTCTGGGATTTTGGAGATGGTGAAACATCTACCGATCAAAACCCTAATCATTTATATGATAATAATGGTTCTTATGAGATTTGTCTAACAGTTACTGATATTTATGATTGTGATAGTACTTTATGCAAACCGAACTATGTAATTATTGCTGATCCGGTGGCTAGTTTTACTGTAGATTCAACCTTTGCGTCTTGTCCTCCTTTACCCGTTAATTTTACCAATGAATCTCTAAATACGACTAGTTTTCTTTGGGATTATGGGGATGAAAGTGGGGTGTCAACCATAGAAGATCCATCACATACTTATACCATTCCAGGGCAATATAGTGTGACTTTAATTTCTTCAAGTACAGAGACCTGTTCTGATACAGTAGTTGTACAAGACCTCATTGTTTTGGATGGTCCAGAGGGGGAATACTCTGTCGATGTGGATACCTCATGTGCACCAGCAACGATTACTTTTATTGGAACTTCACTTGATTTTTATTCTTATACTTGGGATTTTGGAACGGGAGTTTTAGTTGAATCGACTGAATCTGATACGCTCCAAGTAGTTAGCTTTACTTATGAAAATCCGGGCGTTTACCAACCTGCTTTGACTTTTGTCAATTCAACTGGATGTGAACGAACATTACCCTTGATTGACCCTATTCATGTAGTATCTTCTACTCCAGATTTTACGTCCTCTCAAACACTATTCTGCGGAGAAGGAGGTAATATTGATTTCTTTAATACCTCAACTTCTGCTTTTGGAGATCCCATCATCGGTGTTGAATGGATATTTGAAGGGGGCGACCCAATGACAAGTACCTCATTCGAACCAAGTGTGAGTTATGAAAATCCAGGTAAATTTGATGTTACTTTAATCGCTTTCAATGGAGGATGTTTTGATACGTTAACAAGAGAAGAATATATTGTTGTGGCCGCAAATCCTAATACGGGATTTAGTATGTCATCTAGTACGGGTTGTGCTCCGTTTACAATTAGTTTTACAGATATCTCTACAGTAGTAGGAGGTAGTATTGTCGAATGGTTTTGGGATTTTGGAGATGGAACGAACTCAACATTGAGTAACCCTACGCATATCTATAATGATGGCAATGATTATGATGTAACACTAACGGTGACCTCATCAGACGGCTGTAGTAGTACAACCGTTAATCCTATTACTGTTTTTCCTTTGGCAGAAATTAGCGCAGGAGAGGATCGAGACATATGCATGGGAGAAAGGACTCAACTAGAAGGAATTATTTTTGGCGATACTACTGGAGTCAGTTATTGGTGGTCTCCAACGAATACCTTGAGTTGCGTCAATTGTTTGAATCCCATTGCCAATCCTTTAGATACCACCATATATAGTTTTATGGTGCAGTCACCAGAAGGTTGTATAGCGACCAGTGAAGTGACCGTCAATGTCAAACCTTTTCCAGTACCTGTCATTGAATTGACAGAGGATACAACGATCTGTGCCAATGCAGTTATCCAATTAGAAGTCAGTGGAGGAGATAATGTTTTTTCTTATCAATGGAATGAAGCCGATGATGGACTAAGTTGCTATGCATCTTGTTTTAATCCAATCGCATCACCTGTAGAAACCACTTTATACAATGTGACGGTAACCAATATGTTTGGTTGTTCAAGTCAAGATTCAGTTGAGGTGGGAATTGTAGATCAGTTTCAACCATTTGCAGGAGAAGATCGAATCATTTGTAGCGGTAGTACCATCCAGTTAAACACGGACTTTGGCATCAATCCAATTTGGTTAGTGAACAGTGGATTGAGTTGTACAGAGTGTCCTGATCCGATGGCACAACCTTTAGATACCACCCAATATATTGTAAAAGTAACCACGGCCGATTTGGGATGTGAAGTGATGGATACCTTAACTATTTTTGTTGTAGATGAAGATGATATTGATGTGGGATTAGATACTACGATTTGCTTAGGAGATGCAACTACTTTAAATGGAGGAGGAGTTGGGACAGTGACTTGGACGCCGGGAGGTTCTTTAGATAATGATGCGGTGCTAAATCCAGAAGCCTTTCCTGCTGAGAGTACAGTATATACCATGTCTTTGGAAAATGGAGAATGTATTTTAAAGGATTCAGTCGCGATTAATGTAAGAGATAAAGCTGCGATTACTGCTTCAGATGTTATCATTTGTTATGGAGAAACAGTTAGTTTACAAGCAAGAGGAGCGGCGGATACTTATTCATGGACTTCTCAGGGGACAGATCCTGTAGATCCGAATGATTCGAATCCAAGGGTTTCTCCGATCGAAACAACCACCTATATGGTGATTGGTTCTTTGGCTTCTTGTGATAGCGATACCGCCTTTGTAACCGTGGAAGTTTTACCTGCTCCGAATGTAACACTTCCTCCATTATATCGCTTTTTTACAGACCAAATAGTTCATTTAAAGCCTGTCATTCACAACGAAATGGAAGGACCTAATTATGATTTTTCTTGGTCTCCTTCGGATGAATTGGATTGCGATGATTGTCGAGAACCGATTTGGGATCCTCAAAGAGAACGTCAAGCATTTACACTAAAAATAACCAATCGAGAAACAGGTTGTGAAGCTACTTTAGAGACTGTAGCTCAATTTATTGAATCTTGTCCTGAGGATTTAATTGCAGTACCAAATGTTTTTTCTCCTAATGGTGATGGGATCAATGATGAACTAGAAATCTTCATTTCTCCAGCGGTAAGACAGATCACTTACATGCGTATTTTTGATAGATGGGGCGGACAAGTTTTTGAAGCTACGGGGATGAACGAAAAGCCTTGGGATGGTAAAAATAAAGGAATTGATGTACCAGTAGGAGTATACATTTATATTTTGGAGGCACCTTGTGAGGCTACCGGTAGGTCTTTCCAAAAATCTGGCGATATTACCATTATGAGGTAGATAGTCAAGTGTTAAAGTGTTTTGAAAGATTAGACCTATCTGAACACTTTAACACTTGCTTGCTTAAGCATCAATAAAAGCGATTAGCTCTTCTAAATTCCAAGCATCTTCCAATTTGAATTCACCGATTTTGGTTCGACACAATTCCGTTAAATAGGCACCACTGCGGACTGCTTTCCCAAAATCATAAGCCAGAGATCTGATGTAAGTACCTTTACTACTTTTGACCAAAAAATCAAGTTCTGGTAAGCGGTTATCTGTAATTTCAAAATTGTATATTTCGATAGGTCTAGGTTTTACTTCAACCATAATTCCTTTCCGAGCTTTTTTATAAAGGGGTTCTCCATCCACTTTAATAGCAGAAAACATAGGTGGCAATTGTTCTTGTGGTCCACTCAACTGTAAGCGAGCTTGTTCAATCAAAGCAGCATCGATATGATCGGTAGGGAAGGTTTGATCTATTTCTGTTTCTGAATCATAAGAAGGAGTTGTACATCCCAAAAGTAGCGTCCCGGTGTACTCTTTGAACATGCCTTGATAGTTATCGATTTGTTTGGTCATTTTACCCGTACATATGATCAGTAAACCAGTGGCCATAGGATCAAGTGTTCCAGCATGACCAACTTTAATCTTTTTTACGCCAAGTTTACGTTTTAAACCGTAACGAATTTTATTCACTACATCGAAGGAAGTCCAAGTTAAAGGCTTATCAACTAAAAGCAATGCGCCAGCTTGAAAATTATACGGAGGGGAGGAAGGAGCTATATTCATTTTAGGAAGTGCGATTTAGAAAGGTAATTATACTTTTGCGGTGATTAGTTTAATCCAAAAAAGATGGCTATAGCACCGACGATAAAGCAGTAGATGGAAAAGTAACTAAGTTTACTGTTTTTGACAATTTTTATCATCCAGGTACAAGCCAATAAACCTGTTACAAATGCAGCACCGAAACCAGCTAGCAGCGGAATCAGGCTATCATCAGAAGCAGTCAAGCCACCATCTAACAAGTCTTTTGCAATTTTACCAAAAATTAAAGGAACGACCATTAAAAAAGAAAAACGAGCAGCTCGTTCTCTATCAATTCCTAATAAAACAGAAGTAGAAATCGTTGCGCCTGATCGGGAAATTCCAGGTAAAATGGCTACTGCTTGAGAAATACCGATAAAAATCGCATGCCAAAAGCTGACTTTTTTATCTGTATTTTTGGCTCGATCGGCTAAGAATAATAATCCTCCGGTTAATATCAACATCACTCCAACCAGTAGGATTTGTTTATTAAAAAGTAGTTCTAAAGTATCTTCAAAAATTAATCCCACCAATGCAGCTGGCAACATCGATAAAATAATTTTTAAAGAAAATTCCATTTCTTCATTCCATTTGAATTTGAAAAGACCTCGCAAAATTTCAAGAACGTCTTTTCTAAAGACAAGAATAGTACTCAATGCAGTGGCACCATGTAACATCACAGTCATCAACATACTATCTTCGGCGACATTATCATCACCTAGTATAAACTTAGCCAACTCTAAATGGCCACTGCTACTTACAGGTAAAAATTCGGTCAATCCTTGTATGATGCCTAGGATAATTGCATTGAGGATTTCCTCCATAGTTTAGCTTTTCTGTTTGAGATGGAATTGATTATTTTTTAAAAATAGCATAAATCTCAACAATCAGGCCAGCAAGAATTAGCATAGGAGCTATAAAAGTAATTCTTGTACTATAAATAATATCAGGATCCCAAGTGTTTGCGTCTGGCATAGAGCCACCAATCATGCAAATAAGCCCTAGAGCAATTAATGCAGCGCCAGCAAGCATATAAATATAATTTTGACGACCAAAGATTAATTCATCAGGACTTGCCGATTGTACATTGACATTCGATCTGCCCTTGGAGGAAGTAGGAACTAGTTTCTTCTTAGATTTTTTTGATACGGTAACTACTTTTTTATTTTCTTTTTTTGCCATGACTAAATTTTTAATTTATTTAAGAATAAACGTTCAAAACACTAAAATCCCAAACTAAGCGTAATCCAAGATCGGGATACCAAAACATACACCTTATAATCAATAAAGATCATCCAAACGCATTTTTAAATATTTGTTTACTACATAATAAGTGCTAAAGGTACTGATGATGATTCCAATGATTACTAAAGCACCAAATAAGATGGCAAAGGAGCTATAATCGTTCAAATCATTAAAACCCGGAAGATCGTATTGAGCGACCCATAATAGGATTATTAGCATAAAGATCGCAATAATTGCACTCCAAAGTCCATTAAAAAAGCTTTTTTTGATATAAGGTCCACTTATAAAGCCCCAGGATGCACCTACTAGCTCCATATTTTTTATAATAAAACGATTGGCATACAAAGCCAATTTGATCGTATTATGGATTAAAGCTATAGCAATGAAAAGAAGTAAAATACCGCTAATCAAAGCCAACCAAGCTATTTTTTTCAAATTATTGGCAATACTATCTACCAAACCTTCTTGGTAGTAAACATCTTTTACGGAAGTATGGGAGATTAAGTTATCTTTTATTTGCCCTAAGGACGAACTTTCAAGAAATTCTGCTTTTGTATTGAATCGGATCATGTCATACAAAGGATTTTGAAAATCAAAAGTGAGAAAATCCTCTCCCAAATCCTCTTGAAGCTCTTTCATCGCAGCTTCCTTGCTAATTACTTTAATCGATCCACCCTTAGCATAATTACTTTTGACAATCAAATCTCTGATCACCGCAATGTCTTCCTTAGGAGCATCTGGTTTTATTTCTACTAAAATATTAACTTGCTCCTTTAGAAACCTTATTAAATGATGTGCTTGCAGCGCAACGACACCAAAGAAACCAAGCAAAAACAGCACTAAGGCTACACTAATAATAGAGTAGAAGTAGTTGGGTTTTGATTTTTTGGTGATAGATTTGCCCAGTTTTACTGACATGAATAAGCATACATTTTTCAGTGATTTCTCGATAGCTATTGCCCTTTTGACAATATCAATACTAAGCCGCAAAAGTAATAAATTCTATGGAATTAAACCTAAATTTATACTTTAAAGCATTTTTACTATGAAGTTCTATAATATGTGTTTTGTGGAGTAGTGATTTATTCTATAGAACTTATAGACCTACAATTGAAATAAAAACGCAGAAGTAGGTTGCCCTAATTGTTTTACGATAATCGGTGAATATTTTTTTAGTTAATTGACTGATTTTAACCTTCATCCTTTTCGCTGGGGCGAAAAAATGGGGAAGAGTAGTTGAAAAAAGATGCCGTCATAAAATGAATAAGTTAATTTTGTTTAAGCACTCATATCAAAGGGCGTACGTGGCTTAAAAACCAAACAATTTTTGAATCTCTTAATACGTTAGGAAAGAGCAGATAATTTGGATGAATAATTGGGATAAAATTTGACAATGAAATATCTATTTACAATATTCTTATGTACTGGGCTGATGGCGACAGGAATGTCTCAAATTACTTTAGACAATGCTTCTTTTGAAGGAGAACCGCAAGATGCGACCGTTCCGATAGGCTGGCATCCTTGTGCACCTGGTTCTACACCGGATATTTTACCAGGCGCTTGGGGCGTTTACAATGAACCTTCAGAAGGAGATACTTACATGGGCTTAATCACCAGAAAAGAGGGCAGTTGGGAAAGTGTGGGGCAACGATTAAGTGCCCCCATGAAAGCCAATGAATGTTACAACTTTAGTCTAGATTTGGCTCATTCAAAGACGTATGCCAATTATAATAAACCGCTCAAACTAAAAATATGGGGCGGAAATACGAGTTGCAACAAAGATATTTTACTCGCAGAGTCTACATATATAGACCATACCGATTGGAAACGCTACCATTTTAAATTATTTCCAACGGATCTCACCGTGAATTATATTATTTTCGAAGCCCAATTTATGGATGGCCTCTACTTCGAGTATAATGGTAATATCCTCATTGATAATTGTTCCGAATTCACTAAGTGTAAAAGAGCAGCTCTTGACATACCAGTAACTACAAATACATTCTAAACTTGGTCGCCAGATAGCAAAATCAAATAGCTAACAGAATATTCAATTTCCAGCAACCAGTAATCAGCAACCAACTTTCTATTGCTCCACCTCTTCTTGCAATTTTTCCCCTTCTACTTTTAATCTTTCCCCTTCTTCATTCATCTCTTTGATTTTGGTGCCGATTTCTTTTTTCTCTTCTTCGCTTGCACTTTCAAAAACCTCTTTCAACTGATCTTTTCGTTTTTGCCAATTGTCTTTTTGTTCTTCCCAATCTTCCATTCGATCCAATAAATCGCCTCCTTTTTCTTTAGCCGTGCTTTTGGCTTGAACCAACAAATTCCCAACTTTATCAAGGGCTTTATCATATTTTCCAGATTTGAATTTTTGAATTTCTCCTTTGACAAGATTAATACTAGCTGCACCAATATCTTTAGCTTTTCCAAGAATTTCTTTGGATTGAGCTTTTTCTTCAGGTGTCCCTAAAAAGTAATTGTATCCTAAAATACCTACAACGAGTAGAAGACCGATTTTAAATAAACTCTTGATCATGATATGAATGTTTTATTTAGACGTTTTTAAGAAATGTTTGTTAATGAGGATGTTCAAGTCAACGTGTTGAACCATAGAAGTAATATCATTTATTCTTTTAACTGTAATTGGAGTTGTTCTAGTTCAACTTCATTACCAATATACGATATTCCATTTTAATGAAGACAATTGACAAAGCAAAAGAGTTCTCTGCTTATTTCAAAAAAAAATCATGATTCTTCTACATTTTGCATATTTTCGCACTTTTAAAATACAAATAGATCACTTTAGCCAATCATGGGAAACTTTTTCTTAAAAAAAGTGGTACTATCTTGTAATCTAATTAGCTATTAAGCTTAAGATCTTTTCATCAAAAGAAAATAAGCGATCGAAATCATAAAAAGCATAAAATTATGGAATATAATCCGCGTTCGATTGAGCAAAAATGGAAGCAATATTGGGAGGAAAATGGCACTTACAAAGTGAGTAATGAAAGTGACAAACCCAAGTATTATGTATTAGATATGTTTCCTTATCCTTCTGGAGCAGGTTTACATGTAGGACATCCGCTAGGTTATATCGCTTCTGATATTTTTTCTCGCTACAAGCGAATGAAAGGTTTTAACGTCTTGCATCCAATGGGTTTTGATGCTTTTGGATTACCAGCAGAGGAATACGCTTTATCTACAGGTATCCATCCTGCCACTTCTACCAAAGAAAATATGGAGCGTTACCGAGAACAATTAGGTGCACTCGGTTTTTCTTTTGATTGGTCGAGAGAGGTCTATACTTGTGATCCCAAATATTACAAGTGGACACAGTGGATATTTACAGAATTATTCGAACACTATTATGATACCGAGGAGAAGAAAGCATTGCCAATTAGCGAATTAGCTGAACGATTTGCCGAAGAAGGTAACGAAAAAGTAAAAGCAGAGAATAATTATAAAGGAACATTTTCCGCTGAAGATTGGAAGCAGATGACTAAGGTGGAGCAGGCTAGTGTGTTGATGGAATATCGATTAGCTTATCGCAAAATTGGTTATGTGAACTGGTGTGAAGAATTGGGAACTGTGTTAGCAAATGACCAAGTAAAAGATGGCGTTTCCGAAAGAGGAGGATATCCAGTTGTTCAAAAAGCAATGAAACAATGGTATTTGAGAATTACCGCTTATGCGGATCGATTGCTTGATGGTTTGAATAACATTGATTGGTCAGATTCTTTGAAAACCATTCAACGGAATTGGATCGGTCGTTCTGAAGGAGCAAGAATGTTTTTTGATGTGGTTGATAGCGATAAAAAAATTGAAATTTTTACCACGCGACCAGATACTATTTTTGGCGCAACTTATATGGTCTTAGCACCAGAACATGATTTGGTAAAGCAGTTGACAACAGAAGGGCAAAAACAAGCCGTGGCCGATTATATCACTTACGTGAAATCCAAATCTGAGGTGGATAGAATGGCAGAGAAGGAAGTCACCGGAGCTTTTATCGGAGCCTATGCGATCAATCCTTTTACAAAGACTCAAATTCCTATTTGGATAGGAGAATATGTATTGAAGGATTATGGTACTGGTGCCATAATGGCTGTACCAAGTGATGATGAAAGAGATGAGCGTTTTGCAACGAAATTTGGTCTAGAGATTATTGATGTTGTAGATAAGTCAAAGTATCCTGGAGCGACTTTACATGATAAAGTAGGTGTCATCAAAAATTCTGGTTTCTTGAATGGCTTGGAAGTTTTGGAAGCGATTACCGCAGCTTGTAAAGAAGCTGAAAAGATGGGAATAGGAGAGATGCATATCAATTATAAGTTGAGAGATGCCAACTTCGGGAGACAACGATATTGGGGAGAACCATTCCCGATAAAGTATGATCAAGATGGTTTAGCGCATACCTTGCCATTAGCGGAACTTCCCTTAGAATTGCCAGAAACAAGTGATTTTAAACCGACAAAAGGCGGAAGCTCTCCATTAGCGAGGATGGAAGATTGGACTAATTTGTCAGATGGGATGATTAGAGAAACAGATGTAATGCCAGCAGTAGCTGGTTCGTCTTGGTACTTTTTGCGCTATATGGATCCCAATAATGAGGAGGCTTTTGCAAGCCAAAATACGATCAATTATTGGCAAGATGTTGATTTGTATATCGGAGGTGCAGAACATGCGGTAGCGCATTTGATGTATGCTCGATTTTGGCATAAATTCTTGTTTGACAAAGGATTGGTTCCAACAGAAGAACCCTTTAAGAAATTGATCAATCAAGGAATGATTCAAGGAGTAATAGAATTTATTTTCTTAGATAAAAATTCTCCTGAAGATGCCCGTCGTTTTGTTGCAGCTGATGTTGCTGCTCAAAATACAGATGGCGATTATGCAAGAATACCGGTACACGTTGACTTTGTAAGTGATTACGGTTCCTCTGATTCATATTTGAGTAAAGAAGGCATTGAAAAATTCATTAATTGGCGACCAGATTATAAGACAGCTACCTTTGAAATGATGGATGCCGCTTATCAATTTGCAGACATGCCAGACAACTTCAAAATGTTGACTTTGTCTGAGGTGGGTAAAATGTCCAAATCAAAATTCAATGTGATCAATCCTGATCAGGTAATTGGTAAGTATGGAACAGATTGTTTTCGAATGTATGAAATGTTCTTAGGTCCTCTTGAACAATCCAAGCCTTGGGATATTAAAGGAATCGATGGAGTCTCCAAATTTTTGCGTCGATTTTGGGCTATGTTTTTCAAAAATGAAAAATTCGAAGTCAGTGATGCAGAGCCAACAAAAGAAGAATTGAAATCATTGCACACCGCAATCAAAAAAGTCAATTTTGATGTAGAACGCTTTTCCTTCAACACTTGCGTCAGTTGTTTTATGGTAGCCACCAATGAGTTGAAGAAATTGAAATGTAACAAGCGAGTTATCTTAGAACCTTTGACTATTTTATTGGCGCCTTTTGCACCTCACGTTGCCGAAGAATTGTGGTCATTGTTAGGGCACAACACTACCGTACATGAAGCAACTTATCCGGTTCATGATGAAAAATATTTAGTAGAAGACTCTATTACTTATCCGATCAGGATCAATGGTAAA
>CAYTVR010000118.1:0-21488 GCA_964441245.1 uncultured Saprospiraceae bacterium
GGCTGATCGCTAATACTACCAAACATATCGGTGGTGCGATAGATAGCGATGCTTCTGATAAAGCCGCGAGATTTATGCAACTTTGTGATGCGTTTGGTTTACCGATTCTTTCACTTTGTGATACGCCCGGATTCATGGTCGGACCAGATTGTGAAAAGACAGGAATGGTCAGACATGCTTCTAGATTGTTTATTGCAGGCGCAGCTATAAAGGTTCCACTATTGACTGTCGTTTTGCGTCGAGCATATGGTTTAGGGGCGATGGCCATGGCCGGTGGTAGTTTGCATCAATCCTTTTATACCATAGCTTGGCCAAGTGGTGAGTTTGGAGCAATGGGACTCGAAGGAGCAGTAAAATTAGGATATAAAAAAGAGTTAGCTGCTGAAACTGATCCGCAAAAGCAACAAGCTTTGTACGATAAACTAGTTCGCGATTCTTATGAAAAAGGGAAAGCAATCAATGCGGCATTTGCCTTAGAATTTGATGAAGTGATTGATCCTAAAGATACCAGAAAATGGATTCGAATGGCATTGGACTCTATTCCAAAAGCATCTTATCAAAACGACAGGAATAGAACGATTGATACATGGTAGTACCTGTTGGTGATTCAAATTTGTTTGGATCAATCAGATATCGATAATTAGATTTTGACCATATGAATTATGGTCAACTAAAAAAATAAATTATAAATATGAATTTTTTAAAAATTACCCAAAAGCAAGAATATGCCATTGTACAAATGCAAAGAGGTAAAGTCAATGCATTGAATCTTGAAATGGTTGAAGAAATTCGAAGCACTTTTAAATCTTTAGATGCTGATGATTCGATTCGTGGAGTCATACTAACAGGTATACCAAATATTTTTTCTGCTGGATTGGATTTGATTGAATTATTTGAATATGATGAAACAAAGATTAATGATTTTTTTGTCGCATTCGGAACCATGTATTTGGAATTAGCTCATTTTAAAAAACCGTTTATTGCGGCCTTGAATGGACATTCTCCGGCAGGAGGAACAGTCATCGCTATTGCTGCGGATTATCGGATTATGGCAGAAGGAGAAAAGTTTAGTTTGGGCCTAAATGAAGTCGCTGTAAATATTCAAATTTCAAATAACCTCATCGAAGGCTACTCTTATTGGATTGGTAGAGGACCAGCGCATCGATATATTTTAGAAGGCAAATTATTGAAAAATGAAGAGGCACTTCAAGTTGGGCTCGTACATGAAGTTTGTCCACAAGAAGAACTCATGGAAAGAGCAGAAAAAAAGATGCAGCATTATTTACAAGCAGATAATGAAATATTGATTAACACAAAAGCAAAGTTGCGAAAGAGTTGGTTAGACAACTTATCTTGGGATGCAGGAACTGATCTCGAAGCAGCTAGAAAAATTTGGTGGAAACCAGAAATTCGCATGAAAATGCAAATGTATATTACTTATTTGAAAAGTCGCTCCAAAGCATCATAGAATCAATTGAAGCAATGCCCGAGTTCCATTTTGAAAATTCTAAAAAAAATAAAACATGATAAACAAACAACTGAAATTAGTTAAACGTCCATTAGGTATGCCAGATGCATCTACATGGAATTTAGAAGCAAACCCTATTCCTGAGTTGAAAGAAGGTGAAGTTTTGATTCAAAATCATTATATCTCATTAGATCCTGCTATGCGTGGTTGGATGAATGATGTCAAGTCCTATATACCGCCAGTAGCCCTCAATGATGTCATGAGAGCTGGATCAATTGGTTTGGTGGTGAAAGCTAATAATCATCCCAAGTACAAAGTTGGAGATTGTCTAACAGGTTGGGGAGGCGTTCAACAATATATTGTTACAAATGGAGAAGGTTATTATCCTGTAGATATAAATATCGCACCGATGACCACCTATATTGGTACATTGGGAATGCCCGGTATGACTGCTTATTTTGGGATTTTAGAAGTTGGAAAGATTAAAGAAGG
This sequence comes from uncultured Saprospiraceae bacterium, assembly GCA_964441245.1. Classification (GTDB taxonomy): domain Bacteria; phylum Bacteroidota; class Bacteroidia; order Chitinophagales; family Saprospiraceae; genus JALZUU01. Next base: position 1,961 of record CAYTVR010000118.1, read on the forward strand.
AGATATCGTTTTAGTCTCTGGAGCAGCAGGTGCGGTAGGTAGTGTAGTTGGACAAATTGCAAAGATCAAAGGATGTCGAGTAATTGGAATTGCAGGTGGTCCTGAAAAGTGTAAGTATTTAATTGATGAATTAGGTTTTGATGATGCCATCGATTATAAGACGGAAGATGTAAGACTAGGCATCAAGCGAGCCTGTCCAAAAGGCATTGATGTATTTTTTGATAATGTTGGTGGCAACATTCTAGACGCGGCATTAGCGCGAATTCGTATGCATGCTAGAATTGTTATCTGCGGAGCCATTTCTCAATATAACAATACTACTGCAATCAAAGGCCCTAGTAATTATCTATCCTTATTAGTTAACCGAGGAACTATGCAAGGGATGGTCGTAATGGATTACGCTAAGGATTATAGGACTGCCGCCATGCAAATGGGACAATGGATGATGGAAGGTAAATTAAAAACCAGAGAAGATGTATACGAAGGTATTGAGTTTTTTCATGATACTTTTCAGCGTTTATTTACTGGAGAAAAAAAGGGGAAATTAGTATTGAAAGTAAAACAATAGGATTTGGTGATTTGTTATTGGCCTACTGACAAGCAATTGCGAATCACCAATGATCAAAGAATACCTCACTAAAAAAAATAAAAAAATATGTCGCAAAAAGCACCTTTTATAGATCAATTATCTTTGCCTGCAGTAGCTGCGCCTATGTTTCTGATTTCAGGACCGAAGTTGGTTACGGAATGTTGTAAAGCTGGAATCGTAGGTACTTTTCCCGCGTTGAATCAAAGAACTAGCGAAGGCTTTGAAGAATGGTTGATTGAGATCAAAAATGAACTATTAAGATGGGAAAAAGAGACCGGTAAGAAAGCGGCACCTTTCGGAGTCAATTTGATTGTACATCATACCAATCCAAGAGTTCAAGCAGATTTGGAACTTTGTATCAAACATAAGGTGCCCTTGATTATTACCTCTTTGGGAGCGGTCTCTGATGTCATCGACGCAGTGCATAGTTATGGTGGATTGGTTTTTCATGATGTGATCAAAAAAAGACACGCGGAGAAAGCAGCAGCAGCTGGGGTAGATGGATTGATACTGGTATCTGCCGGTGCAGGAGGACATGCGGGAACCATTAATCCCATGTCTTTAGTTGCTGAGATTAAAGGCTTTTTTAAGAAAACAATCTTGTTGTCTGGCTGTATCAGTAATGGTCGGGATATTGCTTCGGCAATGCAAATGGGAGCTGATTTAGCTTACTTGGGTACTCGATTTATCAATACCACAGAAAGTAAAGCAGATGAAGGTTATCAACAAATGATCATTGATTCTGGAGCAACGGACATTATCTATACTGCTGCCGTTTCCGGGGTAAGTGCTAATTTTTTGCGTCCCAGTTTAGAAGCCATGGGAATCACTAAAGACTTATGGGATAAAAAAGCAAAGATTGATTTTGGAAAGGAATTAGATGCGGCACAAGCGGAAGCAAAAGCTTGGAAAACTTTGTGGTCGGCAGGACAAGGAGTGACTACCATCTCAGATGTTTTACCCACAGCTGATCTTATTGCAAGAATGAAAAAAGAATTCAAAGAAGCCATTCATGAGCAGTATAAGCTCTTGGAAAAATATAGCTAGACTATTAAAATAAAAGAAAAAGGAGAGTTAACTGTTCTTAATGGTTAACTCTTTTTTTTGTACTTATGTCGTCTTATCAGATCCCATTCTGATGTTATATATTTCTATACTCAAATTTTACTCATTTACTATTTTCGCACTAAGTGAAAAACAACCTTAAAAAAACTACAATAAAGCTTTTCAATTTATGAAAAAAGGAGCGAAAAAAATTATCTTTAATTCTCGTTATAAAAAAATATCATCCTAGATTTAAATGGGTATAAAGCCCAATACATTTTATGAGAAATAGATATTCCTTCATTGCATGCTTAGTGTCAGGTGTTTTAATTCTTTCTGTAGCCTTTGGACAGGAATATTTTACCAAGCAAAAAAGTAAATCTACAATAAGCTGGGATGTCATGGGGTATTATTTTTATTTACCCGCCACCTTTATCTACAAAGATCTTCGGCACCTTAAATTTAAAGAGGAAATCATGCAGAAGTATCGACCTAATAATACCTTTGCGGAAGCCACTCAGATTGAGGATGGTAGCTATGTTTTGAAGTATTCATCTGGCATGAGTTGGGTGTATTTCCCCTTCTTCATCATTGGGCACTTATTGGCGATGTTATTGGGATATCCACTGGATGGTTTTTCTCCCCCTTATCAATTGTCTATAGCTATAGGTTCTCTTGCAATTGCTTTGTTAGGCGTTTGGATGGCTAGAAAAGTGTTGCTCAATTATTTTAGTGATGGGGTAGTGGCGTTTACCTTGATTCTATTGGTTTTTGGGACTAATTATTTGAATTATGTATCCTTTGATGGTGCGATGACTCACAATTATCTTTTTACGTTGTATGCTTTTTTGATCCATTTTACTCGGCGTTGGTATCAAGAGCAAACATGGAAAAATACAATCATGATAGGTCTATTGGTTGGATTAGCGATATTGATCCGACCTTCCGAAATAGTTGCCGCCTTGATTCCATTACTATGGTTGCCAGAGGGAATAAATAAATTTCATGCAAAAAAATCTATCTGGGGAAAAAGTTATTTAAAGTTATTTGCTAGTATTGGATTAGTTATTTTAGTCGGAAGTATTCAGCTTATTTACTGGAAATGGGCAAGTGGTCAATTTGTTTTTTATAGTTATGGGGGAGAAGGCTTCACTTGGAATGGTGTGCATTTGAAAAATTGTTTTTTCAGCTTTCGCAAAGGATGGTTAATTTATACGCCTTTGATGTTGTTTGCCGTTTTAGGGTTCATACCTTTAGCAGGAAAAAGATTGAATTTATTTATCCCCATGTTTGTTTTCTTTTTGATCAATACTTACATTGTTTTTAGTTGGAATACTTGGTGGTATGGTGGCAGTTTTGGGCAAAGAGCAATGGTTCAGTCCTATGCCATTTTGATATTTCCTCTAGCTGCTTTTATTGAATGGATTTCTAAAAAACGCTTATTGACATCTGTGTTTGGTTTGTTGTTCTTTTTAATGATGGTTTTAAATTTACATCAAACCTATCAAGCACACAGCCCCGGTGGATTAGATCCTGAAAATATGACTGAAGCGTATTACTGGCGAATTCTAGGCAAAAATAAAGCAAGTAAACGGGATAAATTGTTGATGGATACTGATGAAGATTTTTTAGGTAAGCCTAGCAAATTGACACACATAATTTCAGTAGATTTTGAGAATAAATCACTTAAAGGAAGTTTTCAAAACAAGGAGACACACTCTGGAAAACGAGCTGTAATTTTGAACGAAAAAAATCAGTATAGTCCTGCAATAGAAGTGCCTGTAAATAAAATATCTGGGCAATGGTTGAGGGGAGGAGCATACTTTTTCACACCCAATAAAGAAAGACAAGCTTGGTTTATGACTCAACTTCAAATATCTTTTTTAAATAAAAATGAAACGGTTAAAAAGCGCAAAATACGCGTGCAAAGAATAATCAATAACAATAAATGGACGTATGTATGGTTTGATGTCAAAATTCCTGATTCGATTTATGATAAAGTCCTGATTAGTGCGTGGAATGCAAACGGGAAAAAGACGATATACATGGATGATTTAAAAGTCGAATCTTTTGAAGAATGATTTTTTCAATGTATGTTGAATATGCCGATCCGGTAAAAAATTATGTTAAATAGGATTTATCGTTCATTTTTGTGATGATGGAGGAGGATATAAACTACTGAATTCCCAACCAGATGATTTATATTTAAAAATATCAAATTATTAAGCTCTTAGAATCACATAGAAAATATTTGTCGATAGTCTGGTCGGAATATTAAATTGTCAGAAATGAATGTTTTTCTTCATTTTTTCGATTTAAGGCATTGACGTGCCTTTTGATACTGTATGTAGCATTATTCAGATTATGTGCTTAAAATGGCTTAAAAACCAAGGCTCTGAGAATCGCGTAGAAAATTCTTTTCTGTATATCTTATCGAATATTAAATTCTGCAAAATAGGCTAAAATGAAATTTTTGCAGAAGTGCGATAAATAGATCGTTTTGATCGTATTTTTAGCTACAGTAGAGATTTAAAATTAATTCGCCATTTATAGTACTCAATTAAAGCTCGTATTCCTTTTTATAAATAGCATAAAGTCTTAGAATCCTAAGGAATTCATACTAAACAAGAATCGCCACTATTTGCCTATAATTAATATTATGTTAAATAGATACTTTGAACTTTTCTCCTACCTAGTGGGTTTGCACATTTTTACCATATTCTATAAAATTTTAAAAAATAGAAAAATTTAAATCCTTGAATGAAAATTCAGATTTGAAAGAATAATAAGAAACTAATTATTTTAAAAATTTAAAACATGAAAGAAAGGACTGTTCGTAAAAATTAAGCACCACTACCCTTTTAGCATCATTTTTTCAGATAATTGAATTCTTTAAAATAAATTTGGTCAAGCCTTCTATTTCGTTGTATTTTACGCGCCAATCAAAATTATCATCACAATTAATGAAATACAAAAAGACACTTATTATTGAAGGCGGAGGATTTAAGACTGCTTTTTCTGCTGGTATTCTCGATACCTTTATGGTCAATGATTATTTTCCTTTCGACCGATTGATTGGAATTTCAGGAGGCAGTATAGTCTTGTCTTACTATCTGAGCCGCCAATACAACGCTTGTTATTCAGGATTGAAATTTCTAGGAAACGATAAGGAGTTTGTAAAATTCAATAGAATACTCTCTCCTGATGGTTATATGAAAATTGATTATCTAAAAAAAATGACCACAGAAGTCGAACCTTTAGAAATCGAAAATGCGCTAAAACATGCTAAAGGAAAATTGGTAGAATTTATAGCAACCAAAAGAAAAAATGGAAAAGCAGCTTTCCTAGAGCCGAATAAAAAATCTTGGATTGATCAAATTATCGCATCTTCTACTCTACCATATGTCACTAAAGGAAAACATAAAATCGATGGAGTATCTTATTTTGATGGAGGTTGGAGCGATCCATTACCTGTTCAAAAAGCTTACGAAAGTGGCTCGAATGATATTGTAGTTATCCGAACAAATCCTGCAGATTTAAAACTCAATCAAAGTTGGCCTGATTACTTTGGGAGTTATTATTTTAGAAATAACAAAAGTCTTGCAAAGTGTTTTGAGAAAAGTCATGAAAAATTTAATGAGACCATTGACTTTATGAAAAAACCACCAAAGGATTTAAAAATTAGTCAAATAGCACCTAAGCGATTACTCAAAAGTGGTACTTATTCCTATTCTACTGGAACTTTAAAAAAAGACTATCGCTACGGTCTTGAATTTGGTTTGAACTTTTTGGCGAAACAAAAAAAATGATCCTAAAGTCATTAGAAATATTCTTATGAAAAATCAAATTCATCTCTTGTCGATTTTTCATAGGAATATTTCTTCACCTTTCATTTTAATGACTGACCACCGCCCTTTTAACAATATGTTTCCCTTCATGGTAGAAATTTAGATAATAGACGCCTTCGGTCCAATCTGATGTTTTAATTTTGATTTGCCCTGTTTTTAGTTGTGGAAATTGAGCAATGATTTTTGAATCAGCGGAAGCAACTAATAATAATTCTAAATCTTGCTTTGTCTCCACAAAAAGATGATCGTCTGCTGGATTAGGAAACGATTTTATTGTTTTAAAAAATGTCTTATCTCTTTTTCTTCTCCGTGTTTTTTTCGTTATATTTTTATTAGTCACTAATTCTTCTCTAATACTTTTAGATTGACATTCGTGGTGCTCTGAATTTTCAAGAATCAATCTGACTAATAAATCATTGAGTGTTTCAATATTATAATCCTTAGCTTCTGGTGCTATATGTTTGTTGCCAATTCCACTGTGATCCGTCAGAAAAGTATAGGTTCCATTGGTCGCCATCGCGAAAAACTTAAAGAGAAATTCTGCCTTTTTATCTGTCCCACTTGCCGCTACTGGAATAATTTTAATGCCCTTTTTTGCTGCCAAAGCAATGTTTTTTTGAATGTTTGCTAATATCTCTTTTTCATGATGTGGAGGAGCATCAAGGATTAAAAATATGATTCGAGTCAAGGCATCCTTATCCCATTCTAATTCATTAATGCCCTTGTCCAAACCAAGATGAACGGCTTCTGGCCAATCACTTCCTCCACTTTGATTTCTAATTTTTTTAATGAAATTTATGGTTTGACTTTCGTCAGTATTTAAGGCAGATACATGTATGGGTTCATTGTGATGACGATCGGTATAGTAAATAGCTCCACTTTCTAATTCAACATTTTCTCCTTCTTTTACTTGCTCTATTACGTCTTTTATCTCTGCTTTTAAATAAGCCATTTCGTCAAGCATAGAATTAGTTGCGTCCATGACGAAAGCTACTTGAATTTTGCGATTGGTATCCGTGCATTCGATGGGTAAAGAAATACTGTTGACTCCATCTATATAAGGAATTGCAGGATAATACCAAACTTCATCATTATAAATAATTTGTAAGCTAAAGATACTTTGGTTTCCACCAAAAAAGTTACCCCATAGCTCTGCACTTCCATGGTTGTCTGTCCTAGCAGTCCATACCATTTCTTCTTTGCTGTCTAATAAATTAATTAGCAAATTGCTTGCGGGGCGTCCTTTTTGATCTGAGAGTTTTATTGAAAATCTATTGGTTGTTTGATAATTCCAATGTTTTTGATTCTCAGAGAATTTTTTCTTTTTTAATAAATATTTCCAAAAAGTCCAATGATCCAGATCTTTCCATTCGCCAGCAGTCAATTGACCTGCGTCAATTTTTTCCTTTGCCTTAGTTTTTTTTCTTCCAATAGTTGAACTAGCCGATTTTGATGCCGAAGAACTTGACCTTCGCCGAGTTGATCGCGAAATCTGACTCGAAGAAATCACTGCTCCAGAACTTGTATTATCCATAGCAATCAAAGGGACTTTATAATCAGTCACTACAATTTCGTCAAGTTGGATGCTCCCATTGGAGTCCATCTCAATATTTAGAAAGGTGGTCTGATTGGCTTTCACCACTACTCCTTCGATCCGTTTATCGGCAAGGCCAATATAGGAAGAGACCACATCGTAGGTTCCAGCGTCAATATCTAGTTTATAATTTCCATCAAAATCGGTCATAGTACCTGTGAAAATATTTCCATTTTTATAAAAAGCAATATTGGCACCAATAAGTTCCTCACCTGTATGAGGGTCTGTTACTTTTCCACTCACCGTAGTTTGAGCATTTAAAAAATTAATAATAAGGCAGAACAAAAAGCTAATAATAATTTTCATAGTTATATTGTTTTAAGTTTTAGACATAGCCATTCCAGATTTTCAAAACTCTTTTGAAAAGAAAGGAATTCTAATTGTTTAATGATCATATTAAAGATCCGTTATTCTCGTAGTTATATCAAACCAGAAAATCAGTATAACTCAGGTTTCTGATTTTGACTTAGGAAAAAACGATAGACTAGTTTAAAAGGAGTGGTTTTTGCTTTAAATTCAGTATATTAGAGTTTATGACTAAATAATTTGTAAGTAGCCCAAATGACCATTTAAATAACTCTATTTGAAATATTCCTTCGTCAGAAAAAACTCCAAAATGAAATATTCTTTTCAATCAAAAGTCAGCTTTATTCTTTTTATCTCTTTAATATCCTTTTCAATAAATGCCTGTAAAGACAAAAATGAGGATCCCGAAATGACTGATGATTGTACAGAGTTACCTTGCCCATGCAACCATGAATTCTTTGCGTTTTTTGAAGAAACAGATTGTTCTAATCAAATTTATCCAAACCCTGTGACCTCTCCTTATGTTATTCCTTTTCCTGTCGGAACGGTCTTTTCTACTGGACTGACCAATTGTTCAAGTGCCTTTCATAGTGGCGGAAATCCAGAGCAACATGCTTATGATTTTGATATGCCTCTAGGCACAAAGTTTGTAGCCGCTAGAGCCGGTGAAGTGGTCAAGGTAGTTGAGGATCAAGGAAGTAGTGACGAAGGAGAAGGCAATTATGTTGTCATTGGTCACATTGATAATTCTTTTGCTCTTTATTATCATGCTCCAAAAGATGGTATAGAAGTAGAAGTTGGACAAATGGTTAATCAAGGCGATGTTTTAGGTGTTGTTGGAGAATCCGGTATGGCTGCTTACCCACATCTTCAATTTATAGTGGTCAAAGATGATTATACTTACCCATTTAGTGGATTGGCGATTAACTTTAGAAATGTTCATCCTCTAGTGACTGTTTTAAAATCTTACACGCGTTATTCTGTTTGCCTTTAGATAAGGGAGTAGGAAATAAATAAATTCCTGTTTTTTATTCGTTAAAAACATTAACAGTTTTCTAACCCAACGTTTTCGGATGATCGATCTGTCTTCCTTGATAGAAAGATTTTTAAACGAAAATAATAAAATATGAAAACGCAAAAATGTTTAATGTTGATCCTATTTTGTTGGATGGGATTTCAGATCAATGCACAAATTTCAATTGGTTTAAAAGGAGGATTCGTTAGAGCTTGGGAAGAATATGGTGATGTTGGATTACCCGATGATGCGCCAATTCAAGTTAATGGATTTCAAGTTTCCGCATTAGCTTATGCAAAAATTCATAAAAATATAGAAATTGGTTTTGAACCAGGTTTCATACAACGAGGTGCTGCATGCGAACCAGGCTTTGTCATTTTCAATCAAGATACCAAACTCCTATTGAACTACGCGGAAGTTCCATTGATGGTCAAAGGAAAGTTTAATTTGTTTAATGATAAATTGGAAGTATTTGGCAAGCTTGGTTATGGCGTCTCCATGATCCTAAAAGCTTCCCGAGAAGTTATAGACCTTAGTGGAATTGATCCTCCTGTCAAAACAGATTTAGATATTAAAAACAATGAGAATATGGAGAGATGGGATCATGGAATTTATAGTGGTCTTGGAGTTGCTTATAATTTAGGAAAAAACCAGATCTTCTTCGAAACTAGCTTTTATCATGGCTTAAAAGATGTAGACAAGTGGAATACTTCAATGAATAGAAGTCTCCAATTCAATTTGGGTTATATGATGAATTTAGGGAAAAAGTAGATTGTTCTTCCTATCATTTTGATTAATAAAAAAAGAGAATTATGAAATATATCATGCAATTTGCTTTAATCATTTTAATGTCCGGTCTCCTTTTATCTTGTCAGAAAGAAGAGTCCGATATAAAAAAAATAACGGGTATAATATCAGAAACAGGTATCACGACTTACCAATACGGAAGTCATACGATTTCATCTGATGATGGACGATTTGCTTTAAGAAGTAGTCTGGTCAATTTAAATGATTTCGTAGGAGAAGAGAAAACAATTGTAGGTAAATTAATAGATGGTTATCCTGTAGATGGAGGTCCAGAATTTATTGAAGTAGAAGAGATCAAGTAATTGAGTAAAGTGTTTTCCTTTTGTATAAAAAAGAAATCATCAACCGCATGGCGATTGATGATTTCTAAGTTTCAGGACAAAGCAAATCCAATTATCCAAGCAGTGCTTTTTCGTTCATATAAGGCTGGTTGTATAATCTTTTTCCTGTCGCTTTTGCAATGGCATTGGCTAATGCTGCTGCTATCGGAGGCAAGGAAGGTTCACCTAATCCAGTTGGATTAATTCCATTTTCTACAAAGAAAGTTTCAATTTCTTTGGGGGCTTCGTTTTGACGAATCAAACGATATTGATTGAAATTATTTTGTTCTGGTTTTCCGTCCTTGAAGGAAATGGTACTGTACATCGCATGACCAATGCCATCAATAATTCCACCTTCAATCTGGTTTTTGGCGGCAATTGGATTGACCACAATTCCGCAATCTACCGCGCACCATACTTTTTCAATTTGAGGTTTGTTTTCAACCATTTTGACATCCACAACTTGCGCAACATAAGAATTGTGGCAGTAGTAAGCAGACACTCCTCTAAAAATATCTGCAGGAGGACTTGTCCAATTAGACTTGTCTTTAACTAGTTTTAAAACACCTGCATATCGTTCTGCATCATAATCATTCTTTTCACCTACCGGTTTTTTCATTGCTCGATCTAATAAACTTAACCGAAATTCAATTGGATCTTGTCCCACTTCAGCAGCCAACTCATCTAAGAAACATTGTTCCGCAGAAGCGATAAAATTTGATCTAGGCGCTCTCCATGCTCCTGTTGAAATATTAGATTCAAGCGTATGGTTTTCAACTAAATAATGATCTACAGCGCCCGCAGGGAAACGATCGGCAAAAACTGGACTTCCATCTACCCCAACCCCTCTAATATGAATGCCTAATATTTCATTGTCTTTTCCTAGCGCTGCTTTGTAGGTTACTTTGTAGGCTGGTCGATAAGTACCTTGAGTCATATCATCCTCTCGACTGTAAACCAACTTAACTGGAGCTTTTATCTTTTGAGAAATCATTGCTGCTTCCACCCCGAAATGTCCATATAATCGACGGCCAAAACCACCACCCATTCTGGTCATCATGATGGATACTTTTTCTTCTGGCATACCTAAAACAGCGGCAACCGTTGGACTCAAAAATTGAGGTGTTTGAATTGGTCCAACCAATTCTGCCTTATCTGCAGTCACGTCCGCAAAAAAGTTCATGGGTTCCATGGTATTGTGCGCCAAGAAAGGAGCGCTATAGGTTCGTTCAAGGACTCTATCAGCTTTGCCAAAGGCAATTTTGGGTTGGCCATCTTTTCTGGTAGCTTCTTTCGGCTTTTGGCTTAGTAAAATAGCCAATTGAGTTTCGTGATCAGGACTACTTTCTAATAGGCCATCAGGCTCCCAAACGGTCTCTAAAGCCTTTTTAGCTTGCATGACTTCCCAAGTACTATTCCCCACGACTACGATCAATTCAGGAAATGCATTGACGTCACTCCATTGTTTTTCAATTCCATCTGGATAAGTAGACAAAGTAAAAACATCTTTGATTCCAGACATCGCCTTCGCTTTATCAGCATTCAAAGATTTTAGTTTCATTCCAAAAGCAGGAGCATGTTCGACCATGGCTATCATCATGCCTTCCCGTTGGATATCCATGCCGAAAAGCGGTTGGCCAGTAATGATTTTTTGATTGTCTACGTTCTTTTTTGAAGTACTGATGATTTTGAAATCTTTTGGATCTTTTAGTTTAACTTCTTCAGGAATTGCTATGCTGGCAGCAGCTGTAGCAATTGCTCCATAACCAATGGTTTTTCCAGTGGCTTTATGGCTGATTATTCCTGCATCTGTTGTCAATTCTTCAACAGGAACCTCCCATTCCTTTGCGGCAGCTTCTAAAAGCACTCTCCTAGCCGTTGCGCCCGCCATTCTCAAACCTTCCCAACCGTGACGAATACTTTGACTTCCTCCAGCTATCTGTCTGGTATACTTGACTTTATCGTAACCTGCTTGTTCTACCACTACATCTTCCCAAGCGACATCTAATTCTTCTGCTACTAGCATAGGCATGGACGTTTTTACGTTTTGCCCGATTTCAGGATTGGGAGACATAATGGTGACCATTCCATTATCGCCGATTTTTAAAAATGCATTGATGTCAAACCATTCTTTTGGCATTTCTTTGATTTGCTCAGGAGTCGGTTTACAAGAGGCAAACCAACTAAAACCAAGCATTAATCCGCCTCCAGAAATAGCGGAGGTTTTAAGAAAAGATCTTCTATTATATGACGTTTTTATCAGAGTCATGATATTTTATTTTTGGATTTTTAAATTTTGAGTTTTTGCGAAAGCATACAAAAACTATTTACCTGCAGCTGTCTTGATCGCCGCCTTGATACGGGTATATGTACCACATCGACAAATATTACCGTTCATGGCTCCTTCGATCTCTTGGTCACTAGGATTTGGATTATCATTGAGCAGGGAAGCTGCGTTCATGATCTGTCCTGCTTGACAGTAACCACATTGAGGAACATCATGTTCTTCCCAAGCTTTTTGTAAAGGATGATCTCCTTTTTCAGAAAGGCCTTCAATGGTGGTGATGCTTTTATCTTTTACAGCAGAAACGGGAACAGAACAAGACCGTATAGCGGTGCCATCAAGGTGCACGGTGCAAGCCCCACATTGTGCGATTCCGCATCCATATTTAGTCCCAACGAGATTTACATGATCTCTTAATACCCAAAGTATAGGAGTGTCTGGAGAGACATCTACCTGTTGTTTTTTTCCGTTAATACGAAGGTTGAAAATTGCCATAAGAGGTGATTTGAGTGTTTTAAGAAGAATGACTTTTTTCTAAGTCAGTTTTAAGAAGACTCAATATAAAAAGCTGAAGATGAAAAAAAGGATATTTTGTTGTTTTTAACAAGTTTTGAACCTTAGTTGTTAATTTCTTGATGTTTAGATGTTAGATTTTTTTAGATGGATTGAAGATTCTTAATATGTTAGGTCACAAAAGTAGTAATGTAAAACAATTGCTGAATGAACTTTATCTGTCTTAGATTTCAAGATTATTAGTCATAATTTATTAAGTTTATGCTCTATTGACAATCTTTTTAAAAAATAAATATGAGAATAAAAAATAAATTTGACCTAACGGGTAAAGTAGCTATTGTAACGGGTTCTAGTAAAGGTATAGGTGAATCAATTGCTCGAGGTCTGGCGGAGTTTGGTGCTAAAGTAGTAGTGAGTAGTAGAAAGCAAGAAGCAGTTGATGCGGTAGCCTCTGCTTTTCAAAAAGATGGTTTGGAAGCCATTGGTATTGAATGTCATATTGCTAAATCGGATCATCGAACTCAATTGATTGAAAAAACCATTGAGCAATATGGTCGGATCGATATACTCGTTAATAATGCAGGAACGAATCCTTATTTTGGCCCAATCAAAGATATGAGTCCGGAGGTGTATCAAAAAACGATGGATGTTAATTTAAATGCTGCTATGGCTTTGAGTAATCTGGCGCATCCGCATATGGTGGCTCAAGGAGGTGGAAGTATTATTCATATCAGTTCAATTGAAGGTTTACATGCTACGCAAATGATGGCTGCTTATAATGTGAGTAAGGCAGGTTTGATTATGTTAGGTAAAAATCAAGCTGCAGAATGGGGACGAGAAAATATACGAGTCAATGTAATTTGTCCTGGATTAGTCAAAACAAAATTGAGTGCAGCGCTTTTTGCAGATGAAGCCAATAATAAAAGAGTGGCTCGAAAAATTCCTTTACAACGAGCGGCGACTCCTGATGAAATGGCAGGCCTTGCTTGTTTTTTGGCATCTGATGCAAGTTCTTATTGTACCGGATCTGTGATCGTGAACGATGGCGGTATTTTATTGGCGCCTTTGGTTTAATTTTGTAACAATAGTTTATTTCAAATAAAAATTTAAGCTTTATGAAAGCTAGAACTACGATTCCTTTTTTTATCCTTTTTGTATTTTCTTTTCTGTTTTCGTGCCAAACGAATAATGAAAAAGAGATTGGTAAACATCCTTCAGGAGCCGCTTACTCATTGGATCATTTCACTTATCTGAGAACCTACCCTGACGGGAAATTACATCGTAAAAAGTATGAGTTAGCTTTTCAGCAAAAACAGTTACAAACGGTATTAACGGAACAAGAGAATGAGGGCGATTTTGAGGCACTTGGTCCTAAAAATATTGGAGGCCGTACCTTATGCATAGCTTTTCATCCAACAGATGCAGCAACTCTTTTCGTTGGATCAGCAAGTGGTGGTTTATGGAAATCAACAACTAGTGGTCAAGGAGTAAATGCTTGGGAAAAAATAAAAACAGGGTTTCCAGTTTTAGGTGTTGGTGCCATTGCCATTCAACCAGATAATCCTGATATAATGTATATCGGGACAGGAGAGGTTTATAATTTTTCAGATGCTTCTATTGGAAACGTGAACAGAATAACTAGAGGTACCTATGGTGTTGGTATTCTTAAAACCGAGGATGGTGGAAATTCATGGTCTAAATCTTTAGATTGGGAATTAGATGATTTTACAGGAGTTCAAGACCTAATGATGAACCCACAAAATGCTTCCACTATTTTTGCAGCAACGACAGAAGGTTTATATCGAAGTCAGGATTCAGGTAGCAATTGGGCATTAGTCAACAATGTAGAGATGGCTGTGGATATTGAAATTAGTCCACAAGATAGCAATATGGTCTTTGTCACACATGGTGGAATTGATAGCCCTTCCGCTGGAATTTATCGCTCCATTGATGGTGGATCTACTTTTACTAAGCTTGATGGAGGTTTACCCAACAGCTGGGATGGTAAAGCCTTATTAGGTATAGCCCCTTCTTCACCAAATAAAATTTATGCCTCCATTGCAAATTCTTTTGAGGACATTGGATTATTTCAATCTTTGGATAACGGAACAAATTGGGAGTTGCTTAGCAATAACGAAGTAGCCATTCATCAAGGTTGGTATTCACATGATATAGCTGTTAATCCAAATGATGCTAACTCTCTGATTCATGTAGGCTTTGAGGCTTGGAGATCAATTAATGCTGGAGCCAGTTTCGATCAAGTGAGTGAGTGGGATGCTTGGACTTTTGGTCAGGTGCCTGTTGGTGGTCCAGAAGGACCGTCTTATTATGTTCATGCTGATATTCATCAAGTAAAATATCATCCATTTGTAGCGGATTTGGTATATTTAATGACGGATGGTGGTATCTTTGCATCAGAAGATAATGGATTAAACTGGGAAGGCCGAAATGGTGGTTATCAAACCCAACAATTTTATGCGAATTTTTCCAATTCTAGAACGGATCCATTTTTCGCTATTGGCGGAATGCAAGATAATGCGACAGCAATATATACAGGGCAAGATGCTTGGACAAGAGTATTGTTTGCTGATGGAATGTGTACCGCCATCAATCAAAATAATGATAACTTAGTTTATGGTTCTTATCAACGTTTAGGTCTTTTAAGATCTGTAGATAGAGGACAATCTTGGTTTGATTCTGCTCCTTTCTTTGACGTAAGTCGGCCGATTTTTAATGCGCCAGTTGCATTGGCACCAACTGACCAATTGAGGATGTATGCTGGTTCGCAGCGCATGCATATATCAGAAAATGGAGGCGACTCTTGGACTTCTTCTAACGCCAATGTTTCTGGATCAAATAGTGTATTGACTATTGCGGTTTCTCCAACTAATAAATTTTTACTTTATGCCAGTACGGCTGATGTTGTGCTGACTAACCCACCTACCGTTGCAAAGTCTACAGATGGAGGATTTAACTGGACGGAAATCACTGGATTACCCAATCGAAATGCAGCTGATATTGCCTTTGATCCATTAGATGATCAAGTGGCTTACGCTGTCTTTTCTGGTTATAATACGAATCATGTTTATACGACCTCTGATGGTGGACAAAATTGGATTCCCATTGACAATGGTCTTCCGGATGTACCAACGAATACCATCGTTATTGATCCACTAAATCCGGATAACCTTTATGTTGGAAATGATCTAGGTGTTTATGTTTCAACAGATGCTGGAGCCAATTGGGAAGTTTATTCTGAAGGACTTCCAGAGGCAACTTTAGTGATGCATTTAAGCATCTCCCCTAGTAATCGAAAACTTCGAGTGGCAACACATGGAACTGGTGTTTATCAAGGTGATTTAAAGGAAGATACGCCTCCTGTTTCTACAAATGATTTAAGTACTAAACCAGTGAAGGATTTTAAAAATTATCCTAACCCAGTTTCAGCTGATTCTAGAGTGAGGTTTGTTTTAGAGCAAAAATCAAATGTCGAACTTTCTTTATTTAGTAATAATGGAAAATTGGTGCAGACTTTATTTTCAGGCGATAAGCTGTCTGGAAAGCATGAATTCAATTTCAATTGGCAGGACTTGCCAATTGGCGTATACTATTACACCATTCAAACAAAGACAGCACAGACTAATAAAAGCAACATAACCTCTACAACTTTTATTAAGCAATAGGTGAATGATTTTGAAACAAGGATTAATTGTTGAATGGACTTCAAACATTTGTATGTATAAGTATATCATATGTTTGAATAAAAAATCGAAATTGATTAGAGGATTCTAATGAGGAGAATACTTCCTTATTCCCCTGTAATCGCTTTTTTTGCTAAAATCACATAGCTTTTGCCAATCGGTAATTTTTGATCAGAAATGATTACTTGATTGCCTTCAATAGCTTTTACCTGTTTAATGTTCACGATATACGACTTATGAATTCGTTGGAATCGACTGGCAGGTAATTCAGATTCTAAATGTTTGATGGTCTTTCGAACAATTTTAATTTCTTGAGAAGTCAGAAAGAATTTTAGATAATTTCCCCAAGATTGAATATAAATGATATTTTCGAATGGAATGCGATAGACGGTTTTGTTATCCTTCAAACTAATAAAAGTCGCTTCTTTGATCGCTGTTTGATCTTGAGTTGACGAGATGCTTTGGTTTCGGAATTCATTCTCTAAATGTAAAAGTTTTTTCAATCGATCTAAGGCTTTGATGAATCGCGTTATTCGAATAGGTTTATGGAGATAATCTACAACTTGATCATAGTCAAATCCCATGACTGCATATTCTGTATAAGCGGTAGTGAAAATAACTTTTGGTGCATGATGTTTCAAGCTATCTAATAATTCTAAGCCTGTGATATCCGGCATTTGAATGTCCAAAAGAATGGCATCCACCTGATGTTTGTTGAGAAAATTTAAAGTGGAAAAACCGTCATAGCAATGTCCGACAATTTCGATAAAATCTATTTTTTTACAATAGTCTTCCAAAATAGTATGAGCGAGTGGCTCATCATCAACTAAAAGCAGTTTTATTTTTTTCATAGTCTTTTTAAAATTTATTTCTTGTTGTTTGTTTTATAAATCAATGCTTAGTTCTACAGAATACTGCTTTTCATCTTTCAAAATTTTCAATTCATGTTTTTCGGGATAAATCAACTCTAGTCTTCTCTTGGTATTTTCTAATCCAATATTGGTCTTTACAATTTTACGATTACGGATGACACTATTTTGTATTTTAAAATAAAGCTGATCTGAATCACTTTTTAACTCTAAGTGAATATAACATGCTTGGATGGGATGTGTTCCATGTTTAAAAGCATTTTCCACGAAAGGTAAAAAAAGTAAAGGCGAAATTTTTAAGGAACCATCGATTTGTTCTAAGTCGGTTTCAACATCACAATTATCATTTAACCTCAATTGTTCCAGTTTAATATACGATTCTAACAATTGGATTTCATCCTCTATTTTGACTAAACCTCTTTTAGAAAATTCTAAATGATATCGCATGACATCTGATAATTCTAAGATCATTTCCGAACCACGGGATGGATCAATTTTGTTCATCCCATAAATATTATTCAAAGTATTAAAAAGGAAATGAGGATTGATCTGCGCTTTTAGTGCATTGAGTTCTGTTTCTATTGTTTTGGCTTTAAGTTCTTGAAACTGATGCTGATTGATGATGCCTCTTTTTAAATATTGTAATCCAAGACTACATAACATAATAAAAAAAACGTTGATAGTATTTTGCATTAAGGTATTGTTGAAGGTGTCCCAGTTTTTAATTATTTCAAAACTAATGAGACTGCCGATGACAATAGAGATAAGGGCAAAAGCATACAGTAGATATTTCCTTCGATCAAAAAAATAAACCTTTGCCGTAAAATTGGAATAAGTGATGCCCATAATAATGGCATATTGAAAGAAAGGCGCTTTTAGACATTCAATAATACTTAAATCTTCATCTCTGTCGACAAAACTTAGAAACAGATAACCTGCCATCCAGATCAAACTATGATAAACCCATCTTTTTTTAAAGAAATTTTGCATACCGCAAATTAAAAAAGAATCTGTTATAAAACATTTTTTTGTGATGAAAGTCATTCGTCACAACTTTTCCTCCGTAGGTCACAAATACATTGGTAAGCATCACACTTCTTTGAGGAATCAAATGAAGGTCTCTATTTTTGATTTGAAATCAAGATGGAATGAATCGATTTTGATTTGATTAGAAACCTCAAATTTTGTCAACTTAAAAAGAATATCAATGCAATTAAAAATTCAAAATCTATCGAAGACTTATGCCAACGGTGTACAAGCACTAAAGAATATCTCTTTAGAAATTCCTACAGGAATGTTTGGATTACTAGGGCCAAATGGAGCAGGAAAATCAACATTAATGAGAACGATTGCAACTTTGCAAGAAGCAGATTCTGGACAAATATTTTTAGGGCAAATCGATGTTGGTCAACAAAAACAAGCTACACGCAAAATGTTGGGATATTTACCGCAGGAGTTTAATGTTTATCCCAAAGTAAGTGCATTAGATTTGCTAAATCATTTGGCGATTCTAAAAGGAATGACCAATAAATCAGAGCGGAAAGATCGAATCAATACCCTTTTGGAAAGAGTTAATTTATCTGATTTTAGAAAAAAAGCAGTGAGTAGTTTTTCTGGAGGAATGAAGCAGCGATTCGGTATAGCACAGGCATTATTAGGTAATCCGAAACTAATCATTGTGGATGAACCAACTGCTGGTTTAGACCCAGGAGAAAGGAATAGATTTTATAATTTATTATCAGAAATCGGTGAACAAGTGATCGTTATTTTATCGACGCATATTGTGCAAGATATTCAACAACTGTGCTCCAAAATGGCCATCATTAATCAAGGAGAATTGATTTATTCTGGTACCCCAAAAGCAGCTATTGATGAATTGCATGGTACCATATGGGAAAAGGTCATCAGTAAGTCAGAGATGCCATATTATGAAGAAAACTTCAAAGTAATTTCTAGTAGATTGATCTCTGGAAACCCTTTGATTCATGTGATCTCCCCTACTCCACCTGATAAAGGATTTCAACGAGTAGAAGCTGATCTAGAAGATGTTTTTTTTACGAAGATTATGGGGGTTGAAAAATTATTTTCCGTACTAAGCTAAGCTTCACATTTGACATCTTCTAGATCAGAAAACATTATTTGAGTACAATAAAACAATAATTATGTTTAAGGAATTCTTTCGATTTGAATTAGGATATTGGTTGAAAAAACCGATCACGTATATTTTCTTTTTAATTAATTTTTTACTGGTCTATACAGCGATTAGTATTGAAAATCTAACACTAGGAAAAGACTTTAATAACATAAATATCAATGCTCCTTTTGTCATTATGTATTATTCGGCTTTTCTAAGTTTATTGTCCATTGTGATGACGACAACTTTTATGAGTCGAGCCGCATTAAAAGATTACATTCATGATTTTGATGAGATTCTTTTTGCATCACCTATTCAAAAGATAGGCTATTTTTTCGGTCGATTTTTCAGTAGCTTTTTGGTCGCTTGTTTTCCTTTGTTAGCTGTTTTTTTTGCGATATTATTGGTTCCAATATTTTCAGATAGTGAGCAGGTAGGCCCTGTTTTTTTATCAGCACATTTGCATAGTTTTCTTTTGTTTACCCTGCTGAATACCTTATTGAT
>CAYTVR010000119.1:0-21346 GCA_964441245.1 uncultured Saprospiraceae bacterium
TATTGGATATCAGCGAATTAATTGTAAGTCAATATTTAAGCTTCACCCGTATGCGTTTTTGAACGGGATTCAAAAGTCAGCAAAACGCTTGTCAAAAAAACTTATTGGCTCTTTCTCTTTGAACCTCTGGGTTCAAGCAGCGCTATCCTCAAACAGTTTTTTGACTGGCCCCCCGTCCCGATATCGTAATCTTTCGCGATACCTCGTACCCTCTGGTTCGAGGCAGTTCATTTTCACTTGTTAAACACCTGTTAATCGGGTTTTAATGACAGCATTTTGAATGATAATTACGTATATTTGGTTTAAACTAATTTAAAATTAAAATATACTAAAGTATCCCAAATGAAAAGTCCTATCATCATATTATCCTTCCTGCAACTTGCAGTGCTTACTTTTGCTCAAGATTTGCTTAAAAATGAATTTACCTATGAAGTGACCAAAGTTGATTCACCCATAGGTATTTCCAAAGAAAAATTGAGTGAAGCGAGTAGTTTTTGTGATTTGAATCGATTTTATAAAACATCTTGGATTCGAGCATTTGTCTTGGTGGAAATATGGACTGTAGTGGATGGACAAAGCATAAAAACGATGAGTAAAAATGATCAACTCACTCTCGAACATAAGGACATGATCAATAAAGCAGATGAGGGATCAGCAATTGAATTCAAAATAAAATACCTTCCAGAGAATAACTTGAGACAAAATGAAGTAAAAGAGGAGCATTTTTCTGTTATTCTTGAACCTGAAAAAGATGCAGAATACATCGGTGGTGATCGAGTATTAAAACAATATCTGAAAAATACCATTGACCAAATTCCTCCAGGTGTTTTCGAAGGATATGATTTAGCGGCTATAAAATTTACAATAGATCAAGAAGGACAAATCGTCAATCCTCATGTTATGTGGAGTTCCAATGATGAGAAAACGGATCAACTATTATTAGAGACGATTTCTAAAATGCCTTGTTGGAATCCTGCACAATATAGAAGCGGGGCTAAGGTTAAGCAAGAATATGCTTTTACCGTCGGCAATCCAAATAATTGTATGGTCAACCTTATCAAAATTCCTTAGTTGACATTGCCCTATTTGGAAACATAAGTTCGAACTCTAAAAGTAAATTTAGTAATCTAAAAATGATAATTATCCATTTTTTAAAACAATTTTGAAGTCACTAAATTAGGATAAAAGCCCTAAAATCTTATTCCTTTCTATCTTTATACTTACCAAAGAGATAAATAAATAATCTTATTCTTATCGAGAAATATGCGCCTATCAATTTGTGCAAAATATCTTGTATCTGCTTGTTTCTGAGTAACTAATGATTATATTCCCTTTTCAAAATTAAAATATTTACTATTGGGAAAAGCTACTTATTGTTGGATTTACACCTACTTAGATTAATTTTAATTTTGAAAATTTCTTTTTATTCAGATAATTATTTTTTAGATTTACATCACGGTATCATAGAGTAGCATAGCGCTAAGAATTCGATAAGTTCTTTTCTATAGCTTATTCTTTGGCCATAATTTATTAAAAATGAACACAATATTTGCTAAGATTCAAGAATTAGAGGATGTTGCCAGTTTTTCAAAGCATGAACAATTAGTCCAAGGAATCATAAACGCTATAGATGAAAAAATCATCACTCAAGGAAAAATGCTTCCTTCTGTAAATAGAATGGTACAAGAGTTAGGCTTCGCGAGGAAAACAATTGTAAAAGCCTATGAGGAGTTAAAAAATAGAGGCTTAGTAGAATCGAAAAAACGATTGGGTTATTTTGTAGTCAATGAAGCAACAAAACAGACCATGAAGGTGGCCTTGTTATTATATGCTTTTCATCCTTTTCAGGAAATTTTCTACAATACGTTTAGAAAAGGAGTTGGAAAAAATATTCAAGTTGACATTTATTTTCATCACAATAACCTAGACATTTTTGAAACGATTCTTGGTAACATTAATGGCAAGTATGGAAATTATGTTATCGCACCAATTCCTAATCCGAGGACCAAAGATATTTTAAATGTAATCCCAAGAAACAAATTGTTATTGGTAGACAGATATGAAAAATTAGATGGCGATTTCTCACACGTTACTCAAGAATTTGAGATCCCAACTTATTTAGCATTGAAAGAATTAGAAAGCAGTATTCGTACTTTTGATCGAATCGTTTTATTCTTTTTACCACATTCTGATTACCCCATTGAAATACTAAGAACTTTTGAAAAATTTCTTGAGGATACACAAATAGAGGGAGAAGTTTTGAGTCATTATGAAAAAGGAAGTATTCAAAAAGGAACAGTGTATTATACCATCGGTGACGGTGATCTTTGGAAGATCTTAAAAGACGCGAAAAAAGTAGGATTTGAAATAGGAAAAGATATTGGTTGTATATCAAGTAATAATGGACCAGTAAAAGAAATTATTTGTGGAGGAATTACAACGTTTTCAACGGACTTCGAATTAATGGCCAACAAGGCGGCAGAATTTGTAAAAAATAGAAAACCAATTCAAGAATCAATTCCTAGTAAACTGATTAGAAGGGTGTCACTATAGACCAAATAAATGCCGACTTATTAATTGACAGAATCAACTAACCATATTTTAATCACATTTATTATTTAACTAAAAAGCAATAAACTGAAAAATCATGAAACTACAATTACCTAAACGAAAAGATAGGATTATCTTTTTGCTCTTTTGCTTTTTTACACTTAGTTCCTTGAGTAGTTTTGCTCATTCGTTCGATGAAACAAATGATCGAACTCAAAATTTGGAACAAACTATTTCTGGTACTGTTACGGATGATACTGGTGAAGCCTTAATTGGTGCAACCGTACTTGGAAAAGGAACCTCAACAGGTACTGCTACTGACCTAGATGGAAAGTACACTTTATCACTTGGCGACGATGTCACTACCTTGGTATTTACTTACACAGGCTATGAGCCAAAAGAAATTGAAATCAAAGGCCAAAGCGTCATCGACGTAGTCTTGAGTGAAAGTGCTCAGGATCTGGGTGAAGTGATCGTAGTTGGTTATGGTACGCAACGAAAATCAGATCTTACAGGATCTGTTGGTTCTATCAATGCCAATCAAATCGTTGACAAACCATTGACCAGTCCTGACCAAGCTTTGGCTGGAACTATTTCTGGTGTCAATATTACCAATCGTAGTGGTGATCCGGGATCACCCATCAATGTTCGAATCCGGGGTATTGGTACACCTGGTGTCAATGATCCATTATGGGTAATTGATGGCGTACCAATTGTACAAACTACCAATATTACGGTAAACACTTCTTCTACCACGGATTCTAACCCACTTGCTGGTTTAAATGCAAATGACATAGAGTCCATCGATGTATTAAAGGATGCGGCATCTACTGCAATTTATGGAGCAAGAGCCGCCAACGGTGTTATTATCGTTACTACGAAACGTGGTAAAAAAGGTGCTGCAAAAGTAACTTATAGTGGTTACGTTTCTCAAGCAAAAATTAGAGATAAAATTGATGTATTAGGTGTGGATGAATATATTGACATTCAACAACAATTGGGAACGGATGTTTCTCAATTTAGAGGACAACCATTTGTAGATTGGCAAGATCTTATCTTCCAAACGGGCTTTGTACAGAACCACAATATGAGTGTAAGTGGAGGAAATGAAAATGCGAATTATTTTATTTCTGGTGGATTTTTGGACAATGAGGGAATAGAAAAAGCGCAACACTTTACTCGTTATTCTTTAAAAGCCAACTCCGATATAAAAGTGGGTAAAAGATTGAAATTTGGAGAGTCCATTTTGATTAGTCAAACTGATCGACAAGTACAAAGTGAGCCGGCTATTTATGCTGGATTCAACTCTGCTTCAAACGCTCCATACTATCAACCATTCGGTGATGGTGCATTTGGTTACAACGATATTAACACGACAACGGTAGGTGTTGGATCTGCGACTAATTACTTATTCAATACTGATGATAGATTTACGACAACTGAAATTCAAAACCGAAAAATGTTGGGTAACTTTTATGGTGAATTAGAAATTATTGATGGCTTAAAAGCGAAAACTTCCGTTGGATTAGATTACAACGTTGGTGTAGGAGAGTACTATACAAGCGATGCTCTTTTGAACAATGGAACTGGATCTTCTTTATTGATTTCTTCTCGACCTATTGAGTTAACGATTACCACTGCTGCAACGCTTTCTTATGCGAAAAGAATTGGAGAGCATAATTTTACAGCTTTGATCGGTGCGGAGCAAACTAAGTTTAGATTTGACAAAGTAAGATTACAAGGACGAAATCTTTTTAATGATAACTTTGCTTCAAGTGGAACAGCTGTGGCTGGAGCAAATGAAGCGGATCTATGGACTTTACAAGGTTTGATAGGTCGTTTGACTTACAATTTTGAAGGACGATATTTAGCTACGTTCAATGTAAGAAGAGATGCCTCATCCAGATTTGCTGAAGGAAATAGAGAACAAGTATTTCCATCTGTATCTGTAGGTTGGAGATTATCTGAAGAAGGCTTTTTCAATAAAGGAAAGTTAATAGACGATATTAAATTACGTGCAGGTTGGGGACAATCTGGTAACCAATTTACAGGGCTTAATTTTGCATTCTTAAGTTCTATCGATAATAATGTTCGATATGTTGTTGGAGATGGAGGTGGAAGTGTTGTTGCACCAGCGCCAACCACTTTTGCGAATGCTGATTTGAAATGGGAAACAGCAACACAAATGGATTTTGGAGTGGATGCAAGCTTAATGCAAGGTAAATTTACCTTTACGGCAGATTATTTTACCAAGACAACTAAAGATGTATTGTTAGGATTACCATTACCTTATGTTTCAGGATTTTTCTTGCCTGCTGATGCTAATATTGGAGAAATTTCGAATAAAGGATTTGAATTCTCTTTAACTTACAATAATAAAGTAGGAGACTTTAACTACAGTCTTGGTGCGAATTTAACACGAGTGAAAAATAACGTAGAAGATCTTGGAACCATTCCACAAATTATTAGTGGTATTGGAGGAGCAAGTACCCACCGTACAGTTGTAGGTTCAAGCTTAGGACATTTTTATGGTTTCAAAACAGATGGACTTTATCAAACTCAAGCTGAAGCAGATGCTGCCTTACCTGATGCCAACTCAGCTGGAGCACAACCTGGTGATATTCGTTTTGTAGATGTCAATAACGATGGACAAATTAATGCAGATGATAGAACTAACCTTGGAAGTCCTTTCCCAGATGTTTTCTATGGTATGTCATTGAATGCTGAATATAAAGGTTTAGATTTCTCCTTAAATTTACGGGGTGTAGGAGACAGACAAGTATATAATTCTGCTCGTCAAGGTTTAGAAGGAATGCTAGGAAATGGAAACTTTAGCAAGCAAATTAACGATCGTTGGAGTGGTCAAGGATCTACCAATTCTAGTTCTAGTCCTCGTTTAGCTCCTGGTGATCCTAATGGTAACAATCGTTATTCTGATCGTTGGGTAGAAAATGCTGCTTACCTACGTATTCAAAATATACAACTAGGTTATACGATTAACTCTGACCAACTTAAAAATGCGACAAAAGATTTTGTTTCTCACATGCGAGTGTATGTAGGTGTACAAAACTTAGCAACATTCACGGAATACTCTGGTTATGATCCAGAAGTTGGTCGTACACAAAGTTTCCAAAAAGGATCAAATAACTTATCTACTGGACAAGATGGTGGAGCATCTCCACTGCCTAGAATTATTCAGTTAGGATGGTCAGTTACCTTTAATTAATCATCACTCAAATAATATTTGTTTTTGAGTAAAACCAAAATAATTATTGTAAAAACTTTCAATTAATTTTTATGAAAAATATATATTTATTTATCGCGATTCTAGGCCTAGTTTGCTTCTCCTCGTGTAATAGTGATGAGTTGAACTTACAGCCCCTAGATAGATTAACCGCCGATACGTTCTACAAAACTAGAGCAGATTTTGATGGCGCAATCTTCGCTTCCTATTCTTCTATTCAAGATTTTTGGGGAACCAGTACGGAAACCCTAGGAGAAAATGGAGAATTTTGGAAAATTACACTAGTCATCACTGATGACGTTGCTGCGGATTCTGACGCAGGTGCAGATCAAATTTCGCAAGACATAGATAACTTATTGATTCGATCAAGCGATGTACCTTATGCTTCTATCTATACGCAAATTTATGAAGGTATTTTCCGAGCCAATTTAGTTTTGGAGAATATGGAAAATGAAAATGAACTAACTGCTGATGATAAAAAGGTGTTGGCTGCTGAAGCAAAATTCCTTAGAGCATGGTTTCACTTTCAAGCATTAAAGTTATTTGGAACACCACCATTGGCAACAAAGATTATTCCTGGTATCAATGACCAAGCTTTACCAAATGCAACTCAGGATGAATTGTATACTACTATCCTTGCGGACTTCGCTGAAGCAGCTGCAGGTTTACCTATGTCTTGGGACAGTGGCAATACTGGTAGAGCGACGGCATGGGCTGCGAAATCTTATATTGGTAAAGTGAATGTCTTTAAAAAAGATTGGGGGGCAGCGATTCCTGCTTTGAGAGAAGTGGTAGAAATGGGACCTTACTCCTTGGTGATGTCTTCTTATGATGATGTTTTTGCTTTTGATAATGAAAACAATAGCGAATCTATTTTTGAAGTTCAGTATGGTGGACCTTTCTCTGATGACAACCTTTGGGTTTTTGATGATACACACTCTGAGGATTTTAAAGCTTCACAAGGTACAGGTAGAGGATGGTATTGGGATGCTTCCAACGCAACTGGTGGACCTGCTTCTTTAAAAAGAGGATGGTGGGCTCCAACCCAAGATTTAGTAGATGCCTTCGAACCAGGTGATGAACGAGCCAAAACGATTTTCTATCAAGATGGTGATATGTATTTTTCTTTTGATGGTGCACGTTATGAGCAGCCTTATGAAACGGCATGGTCAAAAACTAATTTTACCCTTAAGAAATATCGAGGATCTAGAAATTGTGTAGGTGGTAACCATTCTCCTAATGGACAAGCTGATTTTAATAATGAACGATGGATGCGTTTTGCAGAAATTAAATTATTATATGCTGAGGCATTACTTTTTGGAGGTGGTGATCAGACGACAGCCAAACAACAACTAGATGATATTCGAGGGCGCGCAGGATTAGCTGCTTTAGATGCAAATGCTGATTTAACTGCTGCAATGATGCAAGAAAGAAGAATCGAATTAGCGCTAGAACCACACCGTTGGTTTGACATCGTAAGATGGGGAATTGGCCCTGATATTTTTTCTAACTGGGATCCTAAATTTGAAGTCTTTCCATTTCCACAATCTGAAGTTGATCGATCCAACGGATTGTTGACACAGAATGCAGGATACTAAAAATCTTAAAAAATAAATCCTAGTGAGATTTATTTTTTAAGGGTTACTGACTAGCTTGATAAATTTATGATGATAAAAAGCTAATCAATTAATTATAGAAATCAGAAATTGTATTACAGTTTCTGATTTCTTTTTTTTTACAATATTCATCAACTTTATGCTTGGATAAAATCATATTAAGTCATAAACCCTAATAATCATTGAACTTTTTAAACAAATTACTATATTCGTTTTATGCCATTTAACGAAATTACTATAAGAAAAAATTTTTGCGGCCTTTTAATAATTTTATTAGCTTTTAGTGCTTGTAAAAAAGATGAATCGACCACATTTAGAGAAATCTTACCTAAAAATTCAGGAGTTGATTTTAATAATGCTTTGACCTATAGTGATGACCTTTCTGTCTTAGAATTTGAATACATGTATAATGGGGCAGGAGTCGCTGTTGCAGATTTTGATCAAGATGGATTACAGGATATTTACTTTACAGGAAATATGGTGAGTAATCGCTTGTACCGAAATCTGGGTAACTGGCAATTCGAGGATTTGACTGAATCGGCAAAAGTAGGATCTTCTCATTGGTCCAATGGCGTTGCGATAGTCGACATCAATCAAGATACTTATCCCGACATTTATGTTGCTAGAGGTGGACCAAGAGGATCGACAGATGACGAACGAGCCAATCTTTTATTTATCAATAATGGAAATAAAGAAGGGGTATTGACCTTTACAGAAGAAGCCCAAAAATGGGGTTTGGCAGATGCAGGTTATTCTGTTCAAGCCACTTTTTTTGATGCTGATCAAGATGGTGATTTAGACATGTATTTATTGAGTAATGCTTTAGTAGATTTTAATCGAAATACTTCACGTCCAAAAGATAAAACAGGAAAAGCGCCCTCTGCTGACAAATTATTTCGCAATAATGGTGATCAAACATTTACAGATATATCTGCTTCCGCAGGAATTTTGGTAGAAGGATTTGGATTGGGGGTAGAGGTCTGTGATATCAACACAGATGGTTGGCCAGATATTTATGTGTCCAACGATTTTCTAACGGATGATCTACTTTACATCAATCAAAAAGATGGAACATTTGTTAATGAAATAACTAATTATTTTCAACACCTTACCTTCAATGGAATGGGAAATGATATCGCCGATATCAATAACGATGGATTGATGGATATTGTCGTTTTGGATATGTTACCCTACGAAAATAAACGTTGGAAACTAACCATGATGGGGAATAATTATGATGAGTTTCAAAATGGTTTATCTAATGGTTATCATCCCCAATATATTCGAAATACTTTGCAGTTAAATAATGGCAATGGTTCTTTTAGTGAGATCGGACAATTGGCTGGAATTGCTGCAACAGAATGGAGTTGGAGCTCTTTGTTTTTAGATTTTGATCACGATGGTTTAAAAGATTTATTGGTCACCAATGGTTATCGTCAAGACATTACCAATTTGGATTTTATGGTCTATGGAAATCGAGTACTCAGTATGGGGACGGCAGAAGCGAATAGGAAACAACGACTGGATCAATTGAATAAATTACCAGAAGTAAAGCTTACTAATTTTGCTTTTAAAAATCAAGGAAACCTTCGATTTAAAGATGTCTCAAAAGCTGCTGGTTTTACCAAAAAAACCTATTCTAATGGAATGGCTTATGCTGATTTTGACAATGACGGCGATCTTGATGTAGTGATGAATAATATCGATGATCCAGCAAGTTTATTCGAAAATAAAGTAGTATTAACAGATAGCACAAATTATATCCGATTCAAATTGGAAGGTGAAAAACCTAATCTTTCTGCTTTAGGATCACAGATCGAAATTTATCACAAAGGAACTTTACAAAAACAATATTTTACACCTTTTAGAGGATATTTATCAACAATAGAACAAGCCATTCATTTTGGATTAGGTAAAGACAGTCAGATAGATTCTGTCAAAGTCACTTGGCCTGATCAGAAACAACAAATGCTTCAAGATGTAAAAAGTAATCAAGAAATATTACTCCGTTATCAAGACGCCAAAATAATAGAAAAAAAGGAAGCCAAACCACAAAAAACTATTTTTACTAAAACAAAAGAAAGTACAAACCCAACTTTTACACATCACGAAAATGAATTTGTCGATTTTAAAATCCAACCTTTATTGCCGCATATGCACTCAAGAAATGGCCCCGGCTTAGCTGTTGCTGATGTGAACGGAGATGGTCAAGAAGATTGTTTTGTTGGTGGAGCCGCTGGACAACCTGGAGTGATCATGATACAACAAGATGATGAATCTTTTGAGTCCATTACTTTTCAAGATGCTCCACAAGAAGACATGGGCGCTCTATTTTTTGATCCAGATAATGATGGCGATCAAGATTTATATATAGTCAGTGGTGGAACAGCCTTCGAAGAAGGAAATAAGCATTATCAAGATCGATTATATCAAAATGATGGAAGGGGGAATTTTTCTAAAACAGCATCTTTACCCGATTTTAAGATCAGTGGATCAGTCGTAACTGCTGCTGATTATGACAAAGATGGACTGATTGATTTATTTGTAGGAGGAAGAGTTCGACCTGGTGTGTATCCATTACCTCCGGCTAGTTTTTTATTGAAAAATAAAAGTACGGCTAATCAAATTAAATTTGAAAAAGAGGAACAAAGCGCACAAAACATTTTTAAAGAATTAGGAATGGTGACTAGTGCTATTTGGACGGATTTTGATGAGGATACTTGGTTGGATTTAATCGTTGTAGGAGAGTTTATGTCGATTCGGTTTTTTAAAAATACAGAAGGTGTTTTGACGGAAGTCACAAAACAAACGGGACTAAGTAATACAAGTGGATGGTGGAACAGTATAGTCGCAGGGGATTTTGATAATGATGGAGATAGCGATTATGTCTTGGGTAATTTGGGTTTAAATAGTCGGTACAAGGCAAGCGCTAAAGAACCGCTATGCATCTATGCCAATGATTATGACAAAAATGGTCAAATTGATCCGGTGATGTGTTATTACAATAAAGGAAAAAATTATATCGCGCATTCTAGAAATGATTTGATTGAACAAATCAATGCTATGCGAGCTCGTTTTAGGTCTTATGAAGATTATGCGAATGTCACTTTTGAGGAATCTTTTTTAAAAGAAGAAATAGCCAATGCCCATGTGGTCAAATCAGAAACATTTGCCAACGCTTATCTTGAAAATTTAGGGAATGGAAAATTTCAGTTAACCGAACTACCAAGAAAAACTCAAATAGCTCCCATCTATGGAATGCAAGTTGGTGACTATGATCAGGATGGGAATTTAGATGTTTTGGCCATAGGAAATTTTTATAGCGGTGAAGTTTTTGTCGGACAATACGATGCAAGTATTGGCTGGTTATTGTCTGGAGATGGAAACGGAGGATTTAAAAATATTGATGTAAAAGAAAGTGGCTTTTTTGTCCCTGGAGATGCAAAAGCTATGGTCAATATTTTTACCCCAGAAAAAGAATTGATGCTAGCTTCCATCAATAATGGAAAGATAAAAACACATGTGAGTTCACGAAAAGTAGAAAATATTTATTCTGCCAAATCAAATGACATTGCTGCAATAATTCACTATCAAGATGGCAGCCACCAGAAAGTAGAATTCAATTATGGATCTGGATATTTGTCCAGTGGTAGTCGAAAATTACCGATTCCGATGACAGCTGCTTCAATTGAAATAATAAACACCGATGGTCTTAAAACTGAAATTTTAAAAGTCCAATGAAAAATCAAAAAATACCATTTCTTTTTTGGGTCTTGATGACTTTTTATGCTTGTCAAAATAATGATCAAGCTCGTTTTCAGTTGGTTTCCGCCACTCATTCTGGAATTAAATTTAATAATGAGATTCAAGAAAACGATGAAGTCAATGTCTTTAAATTTATGAATGTATATACCGGCGCAGGAGTAGCTGTTGGTGATGTCAATAACGATGGTTTAGTTGATGTATATTTTAGTGGAAACGTTGTTTCTGGAAGACTATATTTAAATAAAGGAGATTTGAAATTTGAAGACATTAGTGAATCTGCTGGCATCATCAATGATAGTTGGGGAACTGGTGTGACCATGGTCGATATCAATCAAGATGGATGGTTAGATATTTATGTTTGTGTTTCAGGAGGAGCGGAAGAATCCAAACGAGCTAATTTACTTTATATCAACAATGGAGCAACGAATGGGATGCCAAGTTTTACCGAAAGTGCTGCAATTTATGGATTGGCTGATACTCGACAATCTATGCAGGCTGCCTTTTTCGATTTTGACAAAGATGAAGATTTAGATCTCTATCTTCTAGTGAATCCTGCGGCTTATGAGCACAAGGTAAATAGTAGTTTGCCTCGAAAATTGAATGGTCAATCGATTAGCAATGATCGATTATATCGAAACGAAGGGAATGGGAAATTTACGGATGTTTCCTTAGAAGCAGGCGTACTGGTAGAAGGCTATGGTTTAGGGATCGGAATTGCAGATATCAATAAAGATCATTGGCCAGATATTTATGTGTCCAATGATTTTATTGGGAATGACATTTTGTATATTAACCAAAAAGACGGCACTTTCAAAGATCAAATTCGCGATCATATCAAACATACTTCTTATGCTGGTATGGGCAATGATATTGCAGATATTGATAATAATGGGGAGCCAGATATTTTAGTTTTAGATATGCGTCCGGAGGATAACGAACGACAAAAATTGATTATTTCTTCTACTGGTTATGATCGGTTTCAAATGATGTTGAATGCCGGTTACGATCCACAATATAGCCGCAATACTTTACAATTAAATCAAGGCGAAGGGAAGTTTTCTGAAATCGGTTTTCTCGCTGGAGTGAGTAGTACGGATTGGAGTTGGAGTGGTCTTTTGGCAGATTATGACAATGATGGTTTAAAAGATCTTTATGTCACCAATGGCTTTCTTCGTGACCTAGGAAATTTAGATTATATTCATTATCAAGGCATTTATGATAATCCACTTGGAGACAGGGAGACGAAGAAAAATATTAAGCTAAACTCCATCAAAGAATTGCCTGCTGCTAAGTTGGTGAATTATGCTTACCAAAATAAAAATGGAATGACTTTTCAAAAAGTTTCCGACGATTGGGGAATCAAGGAAGCAAGTTGTTCTAATGGGGCCGCTTATGCAGATTTAGATAATGATGGTGACTTAGATTTATTGGTGAATAATGTCAATCAGACCGCTTTTCTTTATGAAAACTTAAGTGACAAACGACCAGAAAACCATTTTCTGAAAATAATATTGAAAGGTAATTCAGGAAACTTAAATGGAATTGGAACCAAGATAAAAGTAGTGGCAGATTCATCAACACAATATTATGAACATTACCTCAGTAGAGGATATGAGTCAAGCGTTGATCCAGTGATTCATTTTGGAATGGGCGATGTTGAGAATGTAGATGAAATTGAAGTGTTATGGCCAGATGGTTCCCAACAAAAAATATTGAATGTTCCTACAAATGAAAAGTATACCATCCATCAAGCTGAAGCAAAAAAGCAAAATTTGCCAACTCACAAAAATGCACCTTTATTGGAAAATGTAACCAAACAAGTAGGGGTTGATTTTAGTCATCAAGAAGATGAAATGGTGGATTTTAAATTACAACCAATTTTACCGCATATGCATTCTCGAAATGGACCAGGAATCGCTGTTGGAGATTTGAATATGGATGGACAGGAAGATTTTTACATAGGTGGAGCTGCAGGACAACCGGGGCAATTGTATTTACAAAAAGAAGGAAAATTTATTGCTCAAAATTGGACAGAAGATCAAGAGTATGAAGATATGGCTTGCCTCTTTTTTGATGCTAATAATGATGGCTTTCCTGATTTATATGTAGTGAGTGGGGGAGTACAAAATAGTTTGGTTCAAAATGCTTATCAAGATCGATTATATCTCAATGATGGAACCGGGAAATTGACCAAGTCGAATGCATTGCCGACAATCAATGCTAGTGGTTCATGTGTGAATGCAATTGATTTTGACCATGACGGAGATTTGGATTTATTCGTCGGAGGTCGAGTCAAACCTGGTGAATATCCGATGCCTGTGAAAAGTTATTTATTAGAAAATTTAGCAGATGAAAATTCAATAGATTTAAAGTTTAAGGACATCAGTTCAAGTATATCGAATTGGGATCAACTCACGATGGTCACTAGTGCACTTTGGACAGATTTTGATCAAGATGGATGGTTTGATTTGATTGTAGTTGGAGAATTTATGCCCATCACTACCTTCCGAAATAATCAAGGTAAACTACAGCCCAATCAAAAAATGAACGGCCTTGAAAAATCAGAAGGATGGTGGAATAGTATTGCAGGTAGTGATTTTGATCAAGATGGAGATATCGATTATTTAGTAGGTAATTTGGGGCTAAACCATAAATTTCATGCGAGTACAACAGAACCGTTATGCATCTATGCAAATGATTATGATAAAGATGGTAGAATTGACCCTGTAATGTGTTATTTTAGAGATGGTGAAAATTATTTAGCACATACTAGAGATGAAATTATCAGTCAAATAAGTGCCATGCGATCAAGATTTAAAACGTATCAAGTTTATGCGGAAACACCTTTTGAAAAATCGTTTTTATCAGAAGAATTAGAAAAAGCTTATGTGGTTAAAAGCCATACTTTTGCGAGCACTTATTTAGAAAATAAAGGCAATGGTTCTTTTGAAATGAATAACTTGCCTTTGGAGGTTCAAATGGCTCCTATAGAAGGAATTGTTATTGAGGATGTTGATCAGGATGGATACGAAGATGTATTGTTAACTGGTAATTCTTTTAGCACGGAAGTAGCTACTGGAAGATATGATGCACTCAAAGGAAATGTTTTAAAAGGCAAGGGAGATGGTACTTTTACTAACCTGAAGTTTCACGAAAGTGGGTTTTTAAATGAATGGGATGGAAGTGGTTTGAGTAAACTACAATCGAAAAATGGTCATACTTATTTCCTGGCAGCCAATAACAATAATGCTTTGCAAATTTTTACTCAAAAGGAAGCGCAAAAAAGTAAAAAAGTCATGACCTTTGATAAGAATATACAATCGGCTAAAGTCATATTTACTGATGGTTCCGAAAGAAGAAAAGAGTTATATTATGGTTCAGGTTATTTGTCTCAAAGTTCCCGAACATTGATCATTCATGACAGGATCAAGGAAGTTGAAACAACTAATTTTAAAGGAGAAAAAAAGAAGCTTTCAATAGACGAATTAAAATAGTTTACCTGAAATAAAGATTCAAAAAACCAAAACCACATAAATTCGAATGAGAAAATTAATACTTGCTTTTATCTTTTTCCTATTTCTATGTTCTGCTTGTAAAAAAGAGCATAATATTGAACGATTGAATACTTACTTTGAGAACAGTATTGCGAAATTTAATCGTCAGTTGACGGATGTGATCGTTGCAGATATTTTCACGCCTCCTGTAGCCAGTCGAATCTATGCTTATCCAAATATTGCAGCTTATGAAAGTCTTCGATTTTTAGATGAAAAACAACTTTCATTAGTCGGACAGTTAAATGATTTAGAAAATTTATCTACTCCAGATAAAGACAAAAAATATTTTTTCCCATTGGCTTCTATAGTGGCTTTTACGAACGTAGCGAAATCATTAGTGTATGATTTAGAACGAATCGAACAGCAACAACAAGAGATGTTAGATGAAGTAAAAGCGATTGGCATTGATCCAATAATATTTGAAAATTCTGTTGATTTTGGTAACACGATTGCTCAAGAGATTTTAGCTTGGGCACATAAAGATGGTTATCTAAGAAGAACTGCTTTACCAAGATACAGTGTCAACGATGATCCAAGTCGATGGCGACCAACTCCACCAGATTATCATGAAGCGATCGAACCACATTGGAATACCTTGAGGCCTTTTGTTTTGGATTCAGTCAATCAATTCGACCCAGGTGCGCCAACTCCTTTTGATATATCCAAAAAATCAAAATTTTACCAAGAGGTTGAAGCTGTTTATACTACTGTTAAAAATTTAAATGAAGAACAATTGGAGATCGCAAAATTTTGGGATTGTAATCCGAATATTTCGCACACCAAAGGCCATGTCATGTATTTTCAGCAACAGATTTCGCCAGGAGGACATTGGATTCATATTACGGCACAAGTATTAGAGGCACAAAAAGAAAAACCCTTAAAAGGCGCCGAAACAATGGCCCAAGTGAGTATGGCTATTGCGGATGCTTTCATCAGTTGTTGGGATCAAAAATATAAAAGCAATTTGACTCGTCCAGAAACAGTAATTAATAAATATATTGACTCTGATTGGAATCCCATTTTACAAACACCAGCTTTCCCAGAGCATACCTCTGGTCATAGTGTAGCTTCCACAGCAGCAGCAACAATACTAACACATATTTACGGAGACTCCTTTGAGTTCATAGATTCTACGGAGGTGCCATATGGTTTGCCAGAACGAAAATTCAGTTCATTTACCGAAGCTTCTCAAGAAGCTGCAATTAGTCGCTTATATGGTGGCATCCATTATCAACCTGCTATCGAATTAGGTAAGAAACAAGGAAAAGCGGTTGGCGCCCATCTCCTGAAAAATATAAAAACCAAAAAATAACCATCACCAAAATACCAAATCCATGTCACCAACAACTAACCAGCGTTTATATTCATTAGATGTTTTTAGAGGTTTGACGATGTTTCTTTTGATTGGTGAAGCAGCTGGTTTTCATGAGAGTCTAGCTGAATTGGGACATGGAACAGGTGTCCTTGGATTCTTTGCGGACCAATTGCATCATCATCCTTGGAATGGCTTGAGATTTTGGGATTTGATACAACCTTATTTTATGTTTATCGTTGGAGTTGCGATGCCTTTTTCTATCGGAAAACGACTTAAGGATGGATCGAAAAGTGCGACCACTCGTCATATTTTTAGAAGATGTCTTTTGCTTTTTTCTTTTGGTGTTTTGTTGCACTGTGTATATAGCCATGCATTAGTTTGGGAATTATGGAATGTACTCGTTCAATTGGCTTTTACTATTTTAATTGCTTATGCAATAATGAATAGTTCTCATCGAAATCAAATGATTATTTCAATTGTCTTGCTAGTATTAATCGAGATACTTTATCGAGTATACAATCCGATAGATCCATATAATAATGGACAAAGTTTTGGGTCCTGGACGGATATGCTTTTTATGGGAAAAATAAATGGTGACGGGTGGGTAACTATTAATTTTATACCGACAGCTGCCCATACGATTTGGGGCGTAATTTGTGGGCAGATATTGTTGTCTAATCAGTTGGCTTTCGCCAAAATTAAATCTTTTTTGATTGCCGGAGGTGTTTTGTTATTTTTAGGTTATGCGCTAGAGTTATTTCACATTACGCCAATAATTAAACGTTTAGCAACAAGCTCTTTTACATTAGTCTCTGGTGGTTGGGCCATTTTGACATTGACCCTTTTTTATTGGTGGATAGACGTAAAAGGAAATAAAAAAAGCTGGATGAAAATATTTTCTGTAGTAGGAACCAATTCTATTTTTATTTATTTATTCGCAGAAACGCTGGGTGTTCAATGGTTTCGAGATTTTGGAAAAATATTTACTCATGGGCTATTATCTCCAATAGGGATGCCTAACAATATGCTTATGGTGATTAATTCACTTTTTGTTCTTTTTATATTCTGGTATATTACTTATTTTTTAGACCAAAAGAAAATTTATTTTAAGGTTTAAGAACGTGAAAATAAGATCTCATCGTTGAAGAAAATGAAAGTTCAAACTGTTATCAAGTATTATTTTCATGTTCCTATATTATTGAAATTTAATATTCTATTTGCATTGACTTAATATTTCCCTTCTATCTTTGTCTAGTAAAATTGTACTAATATTTTTGACCAAGTGCTTAGGTATGTATCTACGGACATTTATAAAATGCTATGATCTGTCGAAGAACCAAAAGCATAGGATAGTAGTAAAGCTTTTCAAAAAAAAATATATAATAAGACAATTTGTGACATGATTTTTTGGATATTAATACTTTTGTTGATATATTACATACAACTAGAAAATAAGTTCTTCAAAAGAGAGCTTGTCACTTACCAACAAAACATCCTTCTCCCAAAAACTTTAATTAATCAAACAAATAGTTAAGACTTAACTATATCAAAGTCCCTTGCCCCAAAGAATTCGCATGATATTTTTATTCTTTCTATTCCAAAAAAAATAATAGAAAGTTGTCTTTGTATTGAAGATTTTCAACAGCATTAACCAGGAACTAGAAAATTATTCTATCCAAATTAAACTCAAATTTTATCTAAAGTAATACTTTGGACAAAAATGCTAATAGCTATTTTTAGATGGGTCAAATCTAGAAATAAAATAAAATTGTTAATGGTCATCTATAATCAAACAAAACGAATCTTACGTGTAAAAACTTAAACTTAATACTCATGAAAAACACCTACTCCCTAAAAATGAGAAAACTAATTGTTTATTCTTCTTTTACTTTTCTTTCTTTGTTTTTGCTTCCTAACAATTCAAATGGACAATCTGGATCTATTGGAGAAAATTCTTTTGCAGACCTTTGTATTGCGCAATCTGGAGATGGCTCGGCCACACCAGTAATGTCAAATATATTAGATGTTTATGATCTTGGAACAGGTTCGACAGGATCAGATTTAATAGGGGACGTTCAAATAACGATGGAAGCAGTAGTCTGTAACGCTTCTTGTGGATCAGGGTCTACTTATGAAATAGGTGGATGCATTGGAGGCGCTGGAGTGGGTATAGGAAGTAATGGTGCAGCATCAGATTTTGCAACTACTTTTAATATGCCTTCCGGAAATGAGACGACTTGTATCAATGCTGGAGGTTATATAATCGTTACTATTGATTTTCTAAATGGTTTTTCTACTACTGCAGCAGGATTTGATTTGGATCAATCAAGTAACAATGGGATTTCAGAAGGTTACGAAGGAACTTTTGGTTGGGTAACAGCAGCAACGGATGCGAGTGGAGGAGCCATAGCACTTCCAAGCGTCGATATGAGTTTATTTTGTAACTATACTTCTTCAGATTATGCTACTACTCAAATGTCAACTTTCGTAGGAGCAACAGGAGCAGGAACATGGCAAACTGATGCGCAAAACACAGCTGCAAATGTCAATTCCCCGCCAGAAATTTCAGGACCAACTGGACAAAATATTTGTGGAACAACAACTCAAGATAATGGCGAGGATACGGTAAGTGGTACTGGTTCGGATCAGGGTGTTTCAGCAGCTAGTGCAAATCCTAATCTTGGTCTTACACCAACAGATATAATCACCCAAGTAAAGTATGTTTACTTTTATAGTTCTACTCCAAGTATTGATTGTGATATGGATGGACTAACTGCTGCCAATTCTGATCCAGCAGGTTCCTGGGTGGGATTTGATTTTACTGGGCCTCCGGCTCCACCAGTTACTTGTGATGCCTGTGCTACTTCAGGAGTATATATTTCTGAGGTAATGTACAACCCGTCTGGTAGTGATACTGGATGCGAATATATTGAAATTTTTAATGGTTACAACAATACAGTTGATTTGGGTGGATGGAGTTTGTCCAATGCTGTCAACTATACTTTTCCTCCTGGAACTATGTTAGCATCGGGAGCTTATTTAATTGTGACTAGTCCGTCACCTGGAAGTTGCCAAATGGGTGGATATGACTTGACTGGATCAACTCATAATTTTTCTGGTACACTGACCAATACAAGTGAAACCATAGAACTCAGTAGCAATGCAACATGTGGTGCACCTCCAATTACCACTTCAGCTACCTATAATAATGTAAATGGTGCGAATAATAATTCGAATGCCTATTATTTTTCTGTTGCTACCCCCGGAGGCTTTTTAGCTGAAGGTCCTCCCTCTCCTGGGACAGGTGACTGTGTTGCCTGTTCTGATATGATGGACCTGGTCTGCGCAGAACCTCAGATAACAGTTGATAAAGATGACAATGCTGATTTAGATGATTTACAAACCGTAGCAGAAGGGGGAGATGCAACTTTCTCTATCTCTATTACCAATAGTGGTACGGAAAATTTATGTAATCTAGTCATCACCGATATGAATGGACCTACTTGTGTATTGACTTCAGCTAATATCGCTACGCTCATTATGACTTCAGGTGATATGGATGCAGATTGGGAACCTGGTGAAGTATTGGAGTACACTTGTTTGACTTCAAATGTAATGATGTCTTTTACGAATACTATTTCAGTAGAAGCAGAAGGTTGTTCCTCTGGTATATCAGTCAATGCTTCGGATGCAACAGATGTATTTGTACCCTGTGTTATAGAAAATGTCATGACAACTCAAGAATGTACGGGAACGGATGATGACTATACAATCTGTATTTCTTTCGATAGAAGTGGAGTAGCTGGTTCAAATATGTTTGAAGTCTATGTCGGTGGTAGCGCGGCTGGTAATTTAGTTGGCACCTATACTTATGCTGCTTATGATGCAGCAGTTGTAGTGGATGGATGTTTTACGGTACCCGCAGGAGATTTTACGGGTGATGCTTCGAATGAAGAAATGGGCGTAAATGTTTGTGTTTCAGATGAGGCTGCTCCAGCACCTGGGACTGCCCTTCCTCCAGGCTCACCTCCTTCAGCTGGACCAGGATTACCATCTTTTGCTTGTCCTCAAATATATGGAATATTATCGGACGCTTGTGGTTCTCCTGAAGGACCAAATGAATTTGTAGTCATTCAAAATGGAGCTGAAAACACACCTGTTTCTTCTATTGATATTGATACTCCTTCAGGAAATGATTTTGATGATTTCAACACAACTGCAGCACCTGCAATGTGGACTTGCCCATGCTGTACTTATTTAGATGAAACTGGAACTATTCCTCCTAATGGAACCGTAATAGTCACTACTGCTGCCAATATTTCAATGCTCGATTTTACCAGCCTTTGTGCTGCAGCCGGAACGCTTTATGTGCTACAAGATGATGGAGTAGGCTCAACAGGACATTTCAGTAATAGTGAAGCAAGAACGACTTTATTAAATATCTCAGGAACAGCCTCTTGTGATGGTTCAGAAAGTTATACTTATGTAATGCCAACTAATAATGATGGATTTTATACCACATTTGCAGGACCAGATAGTCCTATGTATCCTTCTGCAGGAAATAATGGAGAGTTAAATGCAAACCCTGCAAACACTTCTTCTGACGGTTCTTGTACCCCTTCAGTGATACCTGAAAGTCCAGCTATCGAATGTTTCGCTTGTGGTACTTTTGATGAAGAAGTTTGTTGTGTCTTTGAAGCGAGTTGTCCAGCTAGTTTAGATTTAGGAAGTTTTGATTGCACAGAATTGGCTACCATTCCTGCTGGACCTACAACCTTAATAGCCGTTACTGCTGCTCCATACAATATGACGATTGGATCTATGCCTTGCGGAACTATTGTGGTTCAATTCTCTGATGATATAACAACATATGATGTCTGTACTATGGGTGGACAAACGATCACACGGACAGTAACTGTTTTTGATGATTTAGATGGAAATATGATGTTGGATATGGGCGAAGATTCTCAAGAATGTGATTATACATTTGATATTGAAGAAGATGTTACACCACCAATGATCACCTGTCCAGCCAATGTGAGTGGCTTAACTTGTATAAGCACATTACCAGCCGGAGTAACCGATATTACTGCTTTTACTGGAGCAGGTGGTACGGCGGGTGATAATTGTACGGCGACGATGGATTTAACAGTAAGTTTTGTAGATGATGTAGATCCCTCGACGTTTAGTTTCTGTATGGCAGATGGCCCGTTTGTAGTAACGCGAACCTATACAGTAACAGATGCTTGTATGAATGCTTCAACGTGTGATCAGACCTTTACCTATGATGCAGATACAGACG
>CAYTVR010000120.1:0-21154 GCA_964441245.1 uncultured Saprospiraceae bacterium
TAACAGGCCCTGCTGGATGACTTTCGTCAAACAAACTATCTCCAACCATAAGGCTATTACCACTACAGAGTTCAGTACTGAAATTGGAAACCGCAGCAGGAAAGAAATTCAATTGAACAGAGACCGTAGAATCACAACCATTAGCGCTTCCATTGGTAAAAATAACAGGCCCTGCTGGATGACTTTCGTCAAACAAACTATCTCCAACCATAAGGCTGCTTCCACTACAAAGTTCAGTGCTAAAACTGGAAACAGTAGGAGGAAAGAAACTCAATTGAACAGAGACGGTTGAATCACAACCATTGGCACTTCCATTTTCTATGGTTGACATTCCGGTCATATTCGTACTATCATAAATAACACCATTGATTTCGATACTTCCACCTTCACAGAGTGTCGGCATAAGCAGGCTACTTGCCTCTATGTGGAAACTTAAATTAACGGTAACAATTGAATCACAATCACTGCCCATACTAGATAAGGTCTTTGTTCCGACAGGATTAGATACATCAAATATTTCTCCGTCGACTTCAATCGATTCATCTAGACAAAGAGTAGGAGAGAGATTGGTTTCAATAGCGTTAGAGAAAGTCAAATTGACATTTACTGTTGAATCACAACCCTGAGCAGAAGCGTTTTCTAAAATAACGATGCCATCTGGATTGGCTTGATTAAATAGACTGTCACCAACCATGAGTGATTCTCCTGGACAATAACTTTCAATAATATTATTGACTGCATTAGGTAAGAATATTAAATTGATGTTGACAATAGAATCACAACCTGCAATGCTTTGATTAGGGAAATTAGCTGAGCCAATGGGATTTGCTTCATTGTATTCCACCCCTTGTACCATGATAGATTCACCGATACAGAAAGGACCATTGATATTATTTTCTACGAAAGTGTTGAAAGACAAATTGACGGTGACTGTTGAATCACAACCATTCACACTTTCATCTTCTAAAACGACGATTCCATTCGGATGGAGTTCATTGAAGGTACTATCTCCGACCATTAATTCTTGTCCATTACAAAGGGTTCTAGTTAAGGTACTCGTAACAGGAGCCAAGACCGTGATATTGATAACAATACTTGAATCGCAGCCTGTGGATGCACCACTAGGAACAACATCCGTAGTATTTGTATTGGTATTGTAAACGACTCCATTGATCGTGACGCTTTCTCCATCACAGAGCGTTCTATTTATTTCATGAACAACAGCAGGATGATAATTTAAAGTAATATCCACAATAGAGTCACACCCGGTGGTGCTTCCATTGATAAAAGTTTCTGTTCCTGTGGTCAATGTTTCAGAATAAATTGTTCCATTAATAACAATACTTTCACCAGGACAGAAAGTTGTCTCAAAAGTGCTTTCGATATCATCGATATAAGTCAGGTTAATATTGATAATGGAATCACAGCCAATATAACTTGCTCCAATTAAGGTTTCTTGTCCTGTAGGATTGAAACAGTCATAAATGACTCCATTATACATCATGGTATCACAACCACAAATGGTTTCATTCACATTATTTTCTACGAAAGTGTTAAAAGCTAGCGTAATATTTATGGTCGAATCACAACCTAAAAAACTTCCGTTGGGAATGATCTCAACTCCTGAAGAAGGTAAAGGTGCTTCTCCATACTCTACTCCATTGACCGTAATGGTAGTGCCTTCGCACAAAGTCTGATCGATCGTATTGACGACTTCAGGATAAAAAGCTACTTGGACATTGACCATTGAGTCACAACCATTCTGACTGGCCAAAGGAAGAAGACTTGTTCCAGATGGATTACCCAGATGATAAACAACATCGCCTATCGTAATGCTATCTTCATTACAAAGTATAGGAGTAAATGAGCCAGGAATGACATTGAAGAAATTGATACTTACTGCTACCATGGAATCGCAACCATTGATATCTGTTTCAGTTGCAAGAACGTTTCCACTCTGGTTACTTACATCAAAAGTAACGCTGTTATATTCAAAGCTTCCACCTTCACAAACGGTTTGGCTATAACTTCCTAATGCTGAAACGGGATGGAAAAGGATGCTGACTTCTACTAAGGAATCACAACCGTTAGAGGTTTGTTCTGGGGCATTTAATACCTGTGTTGGATTGGCTGCATTAATGGACGTACCATTATATTCAAAGCTTCCACCTTCACAAACGGTTTCGCTATAATTTCCTAATGTTGAAGCGGGATGAAAAAGTATACTGACTTCTACTAAGGAATCACAACCGTTAGAGGTTTGTTCTGGGGCATTTAGTACCTGTGTTGGATTGGCTGCATTGATGGTTGTACCATTATATTCAAAGCTTCCACCTTCACAA
Source organism: uncultured Saprospiraceae bacterium (assembly GCA_964441245.1). Classification (GTDB taxonomy): domain Bacteria; phylum Bacteroidota; class Bacteroidia; order Chitinophagales; family Saprospiraceae; genus JALZUU01. The sequence continues at coordinate 2,343 of CAYTVR010000120.1, forward strand.
ACGGTTTCACTATAATTTCCTAATGTTGAAGCGGGATGAAAAAGGATGCTGACTTCTACTAAAGAGTCACAACCGTTAGAGGTTTGTTCTGTAGCATTTAGTACCTGTGTTGGATTGGCTGCATTGATGGTCGTACCATTATATTCAAAGCTTCCACCTTCACAAACGGTTTCGCTATAGCTACCGATTACTACATCATAAAAATCAACTAAAACGTGTATCGCTGAATCACAGCCTCCAATAGCAATAGGCCCTAAGTCGATTGTATCCTGAGGATTAGATTCATCAAAAGGTTGACCTTCAATGACAATGCTGGTTCCAGGACAAATCGTCGCAAAAACATCTTCTGGATCTGGTGAAATACTAAAATTAATACTGACAAGGACCATAGAATCACAACCATTAAAACTCTGAACGGGGGCGTTTAAAGTTTGTGGTGAATTGGACACATCAATAGTTGTTCCATTGTAAGAAAAACTGCCTCCAGGACAATGTGTTTCACTATAAGTTCCAATTGCTGGCGCATCATAAAAATCAAGTGTAACAACTATTGTAGAATCGCAACCGTTGTTGTCAACCGTGACACTTCCAGTTGGATTGGCCGCATTAAAGAGAGTTCCTTCAAATACAATACCTTCACCTGCACAAGCAAAGGTATCGAGTGTTCCTGGTGTCGGTGTATAAAATGAAATATTGATGTTGACAATAGAATCACAACCGTTGAAGCTAGTGATGTCTAAAGTATCTTGACCAGATGCTGGCCAGTCTTTTTCGTTATACCTAAAAGTAGTTCCAGCACAAATAGTTGCCGCTACATTACCCATTGCTGGAGGGTGAAAATTAATATTAAAGTTATAAGTTGAATCACAACCATTGGCTGCGACATTTGGAACGATTCGATTACCACTAAGTGGAAAACCTGCTCCATAGCTTGAACCTTCGATCATAATACTTTGACCGGGGCAAAGGGTAATGGTTTCCGAACCTGGGCTGATAGCAGGAAAGAAATTTAAGAAAATTTGTACAGTTGAATCACAACCATTAGCGGCAGTCAAAGTTTCCACACCATTTGAAGGGTAGGTAGGTGATTGACCATAACAAACGCCATTGATACAAACGGTATCTCCTGCGCATAAGAAAGGTGCGAAGACTACATTATTTTCCGCCAAGGAAGTCGCTGTAATATGAATTAAAGAATCACAACCACTGGCCAACATGATGGTATCTGTTCCTGAAGGATTGTCAGGACCGTAAAAAGTACCATTGATTTCTATACTATCTCCAAAGCACAATTCAACATCTACATCAGATTCTGAAAAAGCACCGAAACTAAGATCAATATGAATTAAAGAATCGCAACCATTGGGTGAAGCGCTTTCAATTAATTCATCTCCGCTTGGATTTCCTTCATTATAGACGTTACCATTGACTAGGATACCTGCACCACTACACAAGGTTTGATTAAAGGTGTCTACTGCTGCAGCAAAAAATGTAAGATTAATGTTGACCATAGAATCGCAACCGGTCAGTAGACTACCTCCTAGCAATTCTTCTTCTCCTGTTTCATTACCTTTATAATAAGCATTACCATTGACAAAAATAGTATCTGTTTCACAAATGGTTGGGGAAACACTTCCTGCGACTAAAGTATAAAAGAAGATTTCAACATTCAAAGTCGTATCACAACCAGGACCTCCATCTACTGTTTCAGTTCCATCGGGATTGTTTTCATCATAGACTGTTCCATTGATCATCACACTGCCACCTGGGCAAAGCGTTTGGGTCGTATCCATTTCTACAGGTTCTGTAAAACTTAAGTCGACCACGACGGTAGAATCACATCCATACTGATCAGTTTTGTCCGTAAGAAGTTCTGTTCCTGAAGAAGGAAGAGGAAATTCTCCGTACATCTTACCATTGACCGTTACTCTTTGTCCGGTACAAAGGGTAGGATTAAAATCTTCAACACTTCCACCACAGCTCACATTGATGGTAATACATCTACTGTAAAGAGTCAATAGTGGGGCATTAGGATTGGTCACTTGACAACAATAAGTTCCCGCATCTGAAAAGTTTACTGGACTTAAGTCCAAATAGTTGGTGTTGATGACTGGTGGGTAAAAAGTATTGTCTTTAAACCAACGATAGTTATTGTCTTCAATACCTGAGTCAATCCCCAATTCAATCCTGTAAGTTTGTCCGGTCAAAAGATTGACGGTACTTTCTTGGAAGAAAGAATCTTGAGGATGATATTCCGTTGAGTTATTGATATTAGGAAGAATGTCATCGAAGGTGAGTCTATTGTCTCTAATGTCAAATTTGTTATTTTGTAACATCAAACTCATTGAAGAGAAATCAGGAATACTATCTAGGTTATTGGTGAAAAGATCACATATTATTAGTTGGTTCGCTAAATTTAGAAGTGTATTTGGAACGGTTCCGACCAATTCATTTTCATCTAGATAAAGCGTTCTCAATTGAGACATACTTCCAATTTCTTTTGGGATGGTATCTGATAATCTATTTCCATCAAGAAAAAGAGTTTCTAAAGAAGTCAAATCGCCAATAGTACTTGGAATGGCTCCACTAAAACCTGAACTTGGAGAGAAATTGTCATTTAGATACATGGTCTTCAAGTTCGTACAACCTCCAATAGATGCAGGTATTGGCCCCGTGATAACATTGTCACCTAAATTCAGAAACTCTAAACGAGATAAATTACCAATGCTAGGATGTAAAGTTCCGCTAAGATTATTGCCATTTAATTTCAATTCGATGACATAACCTTCGGCATCCAAAGTGACGCCAAACCAAGTGCAAACAGGAGTATTAAAATTCCATCTTGCGCCAAAGGGCATCCAAGTAAAACCATTACTGGCATTGGAAATATCAACCAGAGCTAAGGAATCTACCTCTTGAGCAATGGGACTAAGAAAGGTGGTTAAGTCGGTCTCTGGACAATCTTCTTCTTCCATCTCCTCAAGTAATTTTTCTTGATGATCATTAAAAAAGAAATTCCAGATAGAGGAAGGACTGATGCTTCTAAAATCGGTAAAGATAAAAGACGAGACCAGTGCAATATGCAATAGTGAATGCTTCATGGGTTAAAATGATGTAACATTATTCGTTTTGGCAAAAAACTTACCTTAGTAAACTTAAAATGGGTGTGTTTAATTTTTCTATACAGTAACGAAAGAATAGATCAATCATTTCTTTGAAAAAAGAAAACAACAAAAAAATGTCATATAAAGTAAATTCGCCCGTAAGTTTCCCTGTAATCCAAAATAAGGGGATCAATAAGGAGGGATAAAAGATTAATTAGTAAAGGCGAAGCAATCAGGATTGAAAATAATATTCAGACCTTAAAAATACAATTTTTTTATGACAATTGAAATCTCTTAGACAATGAATTTTAGGATTTATGCAAATATCTGGCAAATTTTTAAGAAAAAAGATTCTTATGTAAATTAATCTTTATGTGATCTTGAAAAACACTGTTTTTTTTGTGAAAATTACTGATAAACTGACTTTTAAAGTTGTAAAGAAAATGTTATTTATCTTTATATCACGAAAAGCGAAGATGTTTAAATAATTCGGGATGAATTACTAATAAAATGATATTTATTGATATTTATCCAAGTGTTTCCTTATCTTTATGTTAGATTTTTTTTTAAAGATGTAACTCAAAAACTGAACAAACATACCTACGAGTCCCCCCTTAAAAAATCTCTTTCTTTTTCTAAACGAAAATAAAGGAAGGGATGAATACCCAATTTACTTTTTTTATAAAAATTTCAGTTTTTCAATGATTGAGTTATCATTCGATCGTGTTTAAGGCAATTGATTCTTAATCAATGATCTGAATATGTAAAATATCTATCTATGAACCGATTTACACACTGCCTTACCTTAATACTCGTGGTATTAAGCATTCTTTGGCTTCCTTTAAACCCCATTTTTGGTCAAATTTATTTCAATCTTCAACAAATAGAGGTTCAACCTGAAAATCCAGATGATCAGACTGCTGTGTCTATTTATTTGGCAGGTTGGCGATCGGATAATTGTAGTTTTATAGGTTTTTCGCAATTAGGATTACAAGGAAATGATATCTATATCAATCTCGATTGGGAAAATGTTACGGAAGTTCCTCCTTTTCCATTTTGTCCTCCTGTAGAAATATTTTGGGACACGACTATTGTGGTCGGAACATTAAATCCAGGCGCTTATTCCATTAATATGGGCGGCACGAATTATATCATAACTAATGGTGTCATGAATCCAACTTCTTTTGTCGTAGGTGGCTTGGATTGTACAGAACCTGATGGAAGCATTTTGGTCACGACGACTGCCGATAATGGTCCAGGTTCTTTGCGACAAGCCATTACTTGTGCGAATAATGATGTTGGTCCTAATACGATTTTATTTAACCTTTCGGGAAATAGTCCTGCCGTCATTCGAGTAGGAGAAACGACAGGACAAGCTTTACCGGCTTTAACTGATCCTGCTACCATCATTGATGGAACTTCTCATCCTGCTTTTGGAAATCAAGGAGATTTTAGTCCCAAAGTTATTTTAGATGGTCGTTTTACGCCATGGAGTTCGCCAATTAATGCGATATGGATTCGAGGAAATAGTTGTGAAATTTATGGTTTAGAAATAATCAACTTTCCAGATGATGCGATTGATATCACTACTGCCAATGAGGTTATCATCGGAGGAGTCAATAAAGGAAATGTTATTTACGACAATGGCTATGTACAAGATTTTTTTCCGGCTGCACCGGGAACAGGACCTTGGGAAGGATGTGGAATTGTTCTTCGAGGGAATTCCAATAATTGTAAAATACTAGGAAATTATATTGGAACCAATTACAATCAAACGACCAATTTGGGTAATGAATTCTGTGGGATCATTATTTCGGATAATGGAGATAATAATCAAATCGGTGGTGTAGTCGCCGGGGAAGGAAATATTATCGCTAATAATCCAACAGGTATTAGAATCAATTCCAATTCATTTAGCTGTAGTATCCGACAAAATAGTATCTATTGTAATGACACGACAGCCATTAATTTAGTCGGAAACGCTAACTTAGCAGTGCCGAGTCCAGTGATCAATTCTGCTTTTGTTGGTGTCATAACGGGGCAAGCTGCAGCGAATCAAATTATTGAAGTTTTTATTAGTGATGAGGAAAGCTGTGAGTCTGCTCCTTGTCAGGGAAAAATATATTTAGGAACTGCTTTTGTAGTCAATGGAAGCTGGACTTTGAATGCGCCTTTTGCTAATAATGTTACCTTGGATGGAGGAGAATTAGTTACTGCCACGGCTACCACTTTCTCGAACAATACCTCTTCTTTCGCCAATTGTTTTACGGTAAGTGGTACTTCAGCTTGTACAGAATCCAACGGAGATATCATCGTTTTCAATGCCAATGATGAAGGCCCAGGATCTCTTCGGGAAGCCATTAATTGCGCGAATAATACAGCTGGAGCAAATGTAATTAAATTCAATATTCCAGGGAATGGGCCACATACGATTAATGTCGGTTCAGCCAACGGAAATGAGTTACCTTTTTTAAGTGATTTTGGAACAACTATTGATGGAACAACTCAACCAGGCTATGGCCAAAATGGAAATTATCAACCTCAGATTATTTTAGATGGATCAAATAATACTTGGACGATTCCGATCAATGCTATTTGGATTCGCGCTGATTTTTGTAAAGTGTTTGGATTACAAATAGTTGGATTTCCTGATGATGCAATTGATATTTATGCTTCGCAATTTGTAACAATTGGAGGAGCGAATAAAGGGAATGTTATTTATGGAAATGGAATCGCACAAGACGAATTTCCGGGAGTACCTAACTCCGGACCATGGGAAGGATGCGGTATTGTTTTACGTCAAGGATCTAGTAATTGTGATATTATTGGGAATGTTATTGGAACCGATTACTCGAAAAATTTAGTCGCTCCAAATGAATATTGTGGTATCATTATTCGAAACGGGGGAGACAATAATGTTGTTGGTGGTACTGGACCAAATGAAGGTAATATTATTGCCAATCAACCTACCGGGATTCGAATCAATCCCAATTCCTTCGGATGCACTATTCTTCAAAATTCATTCTATTGCAATGATACCTCAGCCATCACCTTATTAAGTAATGCTAACAATGCTTTGGCGGCACCTGTAATTAATGCAGTTGAACAGAATAGCATCTCAGGACTAGCCAATTTAAATGATGTAGCTGTTGATGTTTATATTAATGAGAACGATAACTGTACGATTGCTCCATGTCAAGGAACGACTTATTTGGGAACAGCGATTCCATCGAATGGTAGTTGGACTTTAACCGCTCCTTTTACAAATAATATCAATCTTTTACCTAACATGACCGTGACAGCGATGTCAATAGATGGAGGAGGAAACAGTTCTAATTTTGCAGCTTGCGCATTATTGTTTGTCTGTGAAGTCTCGGCTTCTGTTGCTGAACAAAATGATGTGACTTGTGGTCAAAATAATGGCTCGGTAACATTCGCAGCTGTCGGTGGAACTCCTCCTTATGATTTTAATATTGGTGATGGAGAAACAGATAATCCAAATTTTAGTAACCTAGTTTCTGGAACTTACACCCTTACCGTTACAGATGATTTAGGATGTTCTGATACGGAAGTCATCAACATTCAAGATAGTCCACTTCCTACACTGACATTGGTAGAACTAATCGATGAAACTTGTGAAGAATCAAATGGTTCAATCACTGTTTTAGCAAGTGGCGGAACACCACCTTTCACTTACCGTAGTTCACCTGCAATTGCTGGAGGACCTAATTTTATGGACTTAGCAGGAGGGACTTATTCGATAAGCGTTGAAGATGTAAACGGATGTTTGGATAGCGAGATATATGTTGTTGATGCCATCTCTTCTCCAGATATTTTGATCACAAATGTAAGTGGTGAGACTTGCGATGAAGCAAATGGAACATTGACGATTACAGCAACAAATGGAACACCTCCTTTCGCTTATTCATTGGATGGTGTGTCAAATGATAATCCAACTTTTGTAGGATTGACGGGAGGTACCTATACTGCAGTGGTCAGTGATGTAAATGGTTGTTCGGATAGTGAAGTTGTGACGATTACAAATACTTCTTTACCTACCTTGAATTTTACCAATATTGTTGGAGCGACCTGTGATGAAGCGAATGGATCTTTTACCGTAAGTCCATCAGAAGGGGAGGCACCTTATACTTATTTGCTAGGACAAAATGCAACGAGTAATCCAGATTTTTCAGGATTGAATAGTGGTATTTACGCGATAACATTACAAGATGCGAATGGTTGTTTAGCCATTGAAGAAGTCAATATTTCTAATACGCCAAGTCCATTGATTGCGGTTACGAATGTGGCCAGTGCTTCTTGTGGATTGGCGAATGGAATTGTAGAAGTTATCGCAGCGGAAGGAACACCTCCTTACCAATTTGATATTGGAAATGGCTTGGTGAATTCATCTTCTTTTTTGGATTTAGCCGCTGGTATATATAATGTAAGTGTATCTGATGGCACCGGATGTATAGCGAGTTTAACGGCCATCGTAGGTGATATACCTGCCCCTAATGTTTTGGTGGAAACCTCAACGAATCCGACTTGTGGCAATGCCAATGGTTCCATCCTTTTTAGCGCAAGTGGTGGTACTCCACCATACAATTATTCCTTGGGAAATATTCCTGTAGCCGATGCTAATTTTAGTAATCTTATTGCAGGCGATTATACAGTGACCATAACTGATAATGCTGGATGCACAGCTACTGAAAATATAATATTAACTGACCCTGGACAGCCAGAAGTAATGGTTGATATTTTAGTTAATGAGACTTGTGATGAAGCGAATGGTTCTATTTCTTTTGTTGCATCAGGAGGAGAGGGGCCATATCAATTTGATATTGGAAATGGCTTTGGATCGGTGGTGAGTTTTTCTGAATTGAGAGCGGGAGATTATGCCATCACGGTAATGGATAACAATGCTTGTACCAATGCTGTAGTTGGAACTATATTGAATATTGGAATGCCAACGACTGCTGCTTTTACCTACCAAATTAATGAGGGAACTGTGGACTTTATGAACCTTTCTTCTAATGCAGATACTTATGCTTGGAGTTTTGACGATGGGAACTCTTCAAGTTTGGAAACGCCTGTAAATCTCTATGCTGAAAATGGAGATTACAATGTTTGTTTGACCACAACAAATACATGTGGGGAGGACACTTATTGTGAATTACTTTCTATTGTTTTGCCCTTATCTAATGTTTTCATTTCTGGAAATGTGGCCACAGAAGATGAAATAAATATTGCAGGTGTCAGCGTTTCCTGTACGGATAAAGATGATGTGGAAACACTTTCAGATGGGGAATTTATTTTTACTGATTTAGCGAATGGAGGTACTTATACCATTGAGCCTCACAAGGATATTAATTACTTGAATGGTGTAAATGTATTTGATTTGTACTTGATTCAACAACATATTTTATTAGAAAATGAATTGGCTACCCCTTATGAAATAATCGCTGCTGATGTAAACGATGATGGGACCATCAATGTGTTAGATATGTTTTATGTCCAACAGTTGATTCTCTTAGAAATGGACGAATTTCCAGAAGTAGAATCATGGCGTTTTATTCCTAAAAGTCACTTGTTTGAAACGAAGTGGGAGCCATTGTTGACCGATTATCCGGAGGCGATGACTTATACTGGTTTGATGTCAGATGTCGTTTTACAGGATTTTATTGGAGTGAAAATGGGAGACGTAAGTCAGAGCGCAAATCCATTGTTTGGTCCACAGTTGTCAGAGGATTTATATCCTAATTTTATAGTGGAAGATCGTAGTGCTACTGAAGGAGAAATAATTACAGTTGATTTTAAAGTAGCAAATTTTGAGGAATTAGCAGCCTTCCAATTTGATCTAGGTTTTGATGACCATCAATTAGAAATAGTAGAGGTCATTCCGAATCAATTTCCGAATTTTACAGAAAATAATTTTACTCGATCAAGTAATCATTTGCGTCAAGCATGGTATGATATGCAGCAGCTATCAACGGGCATTTCCATTCCTGAAAAGGAGATACTGTTTTCAGTTCAATTCTTAGTGAAAAATGATTTTGATCAATTGAGCGAGCAGATTTGGTTGGATGAAAATAGTGCCTTATCCGCAATTGCTTTTAAGACAGATGGAATGGCTTATGGTATGGATTTAATTTTTACGGAACAAACGGTTGCTGTTAAAAATTCTTTCTTAGATTTTTCCGTCAAGGTGATACCCAATCCATTTAATGAAGTGGCAAATATCCAATTTGATTTACCTGCAGCTCAAAAAGTAAATTTATCTATTTACGATGTTGCAGGAAAGTTATTAGAACAACAAACGCGTGATTTTCAATCAGGACAACAATCTTTTTCCATTCAAGCAAAGGACCTAGGGGCAACAGGTATTTATTTTTATAAAATAGAAATAAACGACCAGATCACAAATGGTCGAATGATTTTACAATAAGGTAAAATCCTATAAACGATACTAGTTTTAAATGAAAGAGAGGATATCTTCTAGTTAGTATAAGATGTCCTCTTCTTTTTTATAGCTCAATATCATATTCTTTTAAAGCCTCTTCTAATTGTTGTGGAGATTGGAAATGAATGGCATGAATTCCAACAGCCTGCGCTCCTTTCACATTTTTTAAAGAATCATCAATAAAGACAGCTCTGTCTGCTTGAATATTATAGCGATCTAGAATCAACTCATAGATTTTTGGATCCGGTTTTTTCATCATCTCTTCACCTGAGATCAGAATGCCTTCAAAAAGTTGCAAAAAATCATATCGTTCTCGAGCGATAGGAAAGGTTTCTCTTGACCAATTGGTGAGTGCAACAATTTGATGCTTATTGTTTTGTTTTAATTTTTTTAAGATGTTGACCGTTCCATCGATTGATCCCATCAGCATTTCGTCCCATCGTTGCGAGTAGGCTTGAATTTCATTCTTGTATTTTGGAAAATGAGGGGCTAGTACTTGAGTAGCGTCTACCCATGTACGTCCTGCATCTTGTTGTTCATTCCAATCCATCGTACAGATGTTTTCCAAGAAATAATTCATTTCTTTTTCATCGGAAAATATTTTTCGATAAAGATTCTTAGGATCCCATTTAATCAAAACACCACCTAAATCAAAAATAATAGTATCGATCATTTTATATATTTTAAAAAAATGAAAAGAGACTGCAAAAATATAAAAAAGCTAGTAATCATCATCAAAACTATAGAAAAGAGAAAATTGGTTCAGCATTATTTTAATGAAAACCTAAGTATTTATTGACTTTTATCGCTAAAGTAGAGATGAAAAATAAGTCGGGCATTGTATTTGATTTAATTTGTATTAGATGAGCTTTTTGAGCTCTAGATTGCTTGCGGTTTTTATTTCTAACTACTGAATAAATAAATGTTGAGGTACCGTCTATATTATGTCTAAAACAAATAAATACTACTTATTCACCCTTGTTTCGTTGTTTTTCTTCCTTTCTATTCCTTTGACTCATAGTCAAACTTCCTCTGTTATACAGTTTAAAAATTTCGATATTAAATCTGGTTTACCTAGTAATAATGTTCAATCGATCATTAGGGATAATTTAGGATTTCTTTGGATTGCTACTACTGATGGTTTGTGCCGTTTTGATCCACCAAATCGGATGAAGATTTTTCAAAAAAATGATCAAGGGGACAATGGATTATTGAGTAGTGATATTCGGACGATATATTTGGATACTAAAGATAATCTTTGGATTGGAACCCGATTAGGCGGTTTGAGCCGTCTACATCAACCAAGTGGTGTTTGGACAACATTTGCACATGATGAATCTAATCCAAAAAGTATTAGCAATAATGAAATATTGAGCATAATTGAAGATAGTAAGGGGCGACTCTGGATTGGGACTGAAGGTGGATTGAATTTGTTTGATTCAGCAACAGAGACATTCGCCAAATTTCATTTTGAGGAAAATAAATTGGATGGACTAAGAAGTAAATCAATTTTGTCGATACTCGAAGATGAGAAAGGGTGGATTTGGATTGGTACTTGGGGAGGAGGACTTCATCTTTTGCTACCTGGAGATAATGAAGACATTGAAAAAATTACTTTTAGACAGTTTTTACCAGCAGAAAACAAACCCTCTCATAATATTTGGAAAATTTATCAAGACAATCAAAAACGATATTGGGTAGGCACACATGGGGATGGATTATATTTGATGCAACTACCATCTGATGCAAGTAATGATGCTCGGAATCAAAAATGGAAACCTAATTTTCTTAATTATTATCATACTCCTGAGGACCTTGAAACGGTATCTAATAATACGATTCAAGATATATTTCAAGACAGTCGAAACAGATTATGGGTAGCTACTGCTTATGGATTGAGTTATATCAATAATGAAAATTTACCTCCTCTATCAGAAGAAATTCAGACCGATCAGTCCAAGTTAGTGGAATCAAAATTTGTAAATCTTTATTTTAGTCCTACCTCACAAACTACGATTGCCAGCAATTGTATCAACCATATTCATGAGGATTCACAAGGCTTGATTTGGTTTGGTACCTCTACGGGGATTAGTTTATATAATTGGTATACCAATCAATTCAATGTGTATAAATTGGCAGATGAGAAGTTAGACCCCATAGAAGTAAAGAGTATTATTGTAGGAAAAGATAAAATAGCCTGGATAGCAACAGAGGAAGAAGGACTGAAACAGTATAATTTTGAGAATGGTCAAATAAAAAATATTAAGACTAAGAAAACTAAATTATTATGGGGAAATGAGGTGCATTCTCTTGATTATTGTGATGAGAATCATATGTATGTTGGGAGTAGTAATGGCGTTTCCATTTTAAATAAAAACACACTTGATTTCCGATTTTTTGGTCTTTCTGATTGGCTTAAAAAGGAACATGATTATTTAATGATTAGAAAAATCCATAAGGATCAAATGGGTCGATTATGGGTGGCATCTGGTGAAGGTTTATTTCAATTAGATGAAGAGACAGGAGTTTATATTCCACATTATCATGATAATAAAAATCCTTCTTCGATAAGCGATAATGCTATCAACGATATTTTAGAAGATTCAAAAGGAAATATCTGGGTGGGAACTTATGGTGGTCTTAATTTATTAAAAACAGATGAGAAAGGTAAAATAAGTTTTGAAAGAATTAGATATGATTCTAAAGATATTAATAGTATTCCTTCTAATAGAATATTGTGTTTGAAAGAATCTAATGATAAAATATATATAGGAACCACGACAGGATTGGTGGAGTATGATTATAGCTCTGAAAAATTCAAAAACCTGAGTAAGGATGGTCATAAATATTGGATAGAAAGTATTGAAGAAAATCGTAATGGTACCCTTTGGGCAAGTACTACAGAAGGTTTGTTTCTCTATGATAGTAAGACCGGAACGTTTAATGTTTTTGAAGGAGCAGATGGATTAAATGATATTACTTTTCGACATGGTTCAAGCTATAAAGATGAGAATGGATATATTTATTTTGGAAGCCGAATGGGAATGACTCAAATTCAACCTTCTAAAATAATCACCAATAAAACGGTACCCCCTGTTTATGTTACAGATATAAAATATATAAACCCGGAAGGTGAAACTAAAATTGATGGAACGTACAAGGACGAAATTATTCTTGATCACGATCATTATTATCTGGCACTGAATTTTACAGCATTGAATTATAATCGGCCTGAAAAAAACAAATTTGCCTACAAATTAGAAGGCTTCGATGAGACTTGGAATTATACCGATGAAACTTACACGGCAGTATACACTAATTTGGAACATGGTGAATATACCTTGCGAATCAAAGCATCGAATAATGATGGAGTCTGGACAACTCAGGACACCGCTTTAAAAATCATTGTAAAACCAGCTATCTGGGAAACTTGGTGGTTTTTGTTAGGTAGTCTTTTGGCTACAATATTTGCGGTTTTTTCTGGAACGAGATGGTATACAAGAAAAGTTCGCCAAAATAATTTACTTCTAAAGGAATATAATGAAAACTTAAATACTGAAATCCTAGAGCGAAAACGAATTGAAAAAGCGCTTCAAGAAAGAGAACAGTATATGGAAGTTTTGGTCCAAGAGCGAACTAAAGAATTAGAGTTGAAAAACGAAGAAGTAGAATCCTTACTACAAAAAATTAAATTGAGGAATGAAGAGTTAGAGGTGATTGTAGAAAAGCGAACTAGAAATTTAAAGTCATCCAATTTAGAACTGACCCGGTCCAATAAAGATTTAGAACAATTCGCTTACATCGCTTCTCATGACCTTCAAGAACCTTTACGAATTGTTGGAAATTTTGTAGGATTACTGGGACGAAATTACAAAGATAAATTAGATGCTAATGCTTATGAATATATTGATTTTGCGGTGGATGGTGTACAACGAATGTCAAACTTGATAAAAAGTTTATTGACTTATTCTAGAGTTGGAAGAAAGGAAAATGAGTATTCAACGGCTAATCTCAATGATGTTTTAGAACTTAAGGAAAGAGATCTATCACAATTAATAAAAGAACGGAAAGTTGTCTTAGAGATAAATAAAATGCCGAGCATTTTTTGTGATCGCAATCAAATTGGAATGGTCTTTTATAACCTTATCAATAACGCGATCAAATTTAATAAAAGTGAATGTCCAACCGTTACGGTGTCTCCTTATCTAGAGGTGCCAGAAACTTGCTGGGGCTTCAAGGTTGCGGATAATGGTATTGGAATAGAACCTGATTTTCAAGATCAAATATTTGAAATCTTTAGAAGATTGCATAGCAAAAAAGATTATGAAGGGACTGGAATAGGACTTTCTTTATGTAAAAAAATTATAGAAAATCATGGAGGAAAAATTTGGGTAGAATCAGTGCTTGGAGAAGGAACTACTTTTTTCTTTACGATTAATAAAAACTTGGATGCTTTAATTCGAGAGAAAAAGATGGAAGAAGATATTCTTTCCAAAAAACAATTTGCAAGTACACAAAACTAGGATTAGAAAGCATCAAAATACAGCAACCCCACGATCGAAACGGTCGTGGGGTTGCTCTATGCGGACTCCTGATGCTTGAATTTTATCCTTCTTTCGCTATCCGTTCTACTTCTTTCCAGACTCTAAATACATTTTGATAACAGATCTTAGCAATATCCGCTTCTGAGTATCCTTTCTTCAAGAGTAGATAAATGATATTGGGATACTGTGAAACGTCTTTGATCCCTGTTGGTAAGGAATCACCAACTCCGTCAAAGTCAGAACCAAAACCAACATGGTCAATGCCGACCAATTGTACGACATGATCGATATGTTGGACCACCGTTTCTACATCAGAAAATAGCGTAGGATTATCTTTCTTGAATTGTTCGATCAGAGGTTTAGCCAATGAATCCTTACCGCTTAATCCTTTTTCGTCGAGCAAAGCCATCAATTTTTCTCGATTGTCATCGGAAGCTTTTCTCACTTTCGCATCAATGAAGGTAGAGCCAAAATTAATTTGAATGACTCCTCCATTTTTACCTAATTCCTTCAACATATTATCATCCATATTCCTTTCAAAACCTGGTGTGAATTTTCTACAAGATGAATGTGAGGCGATGACCGGCGCTTTCGTTATTTTCATCACTTGATAAAAAGCATTATCAGAAACGTGAGAAATATCCACCATTATTCCAATCTTATTCATTTTTTGAACGACCTCTATTCCAAAAGGACTTAAGCCTTTCCACGTAGCAGTGGTATCATAAGAAGAATCACAGATTTGATTGTCTTTTGAATGCGTTAAGGTAATATAGCGAATGCCTCTAGTGTGGAAATGATCAAGGTTATTTAAATCATCTTCTACGGGTGCTCCATTTTCCATTCCCAATGGCAAAGAAAGCATGCCCATTTTGGTATTCGCTTCTACTTCCGCAGGAGAATATCCATGACCAAATTTATCAGGATGAGCTCGAATAATTCCTTCTATCATATTGATCAGTGAATCTGCAAATTCTTTTGCTCCACCCTCTTTTTGATAAGAAGCGGGAATATAAATTGACATAAAAGGAGCATCTAATCCACCTTCCTTTGCTCTTTCATAATCAAAGTCACCTTCTTCTGTACTGATCGGAATACCGATTAATTCTTTAGTTAGCCTAAAATTTTTGACCTGGAGTCGATAAGGTAAATCGACATGGCCATCTGTAATAATATATTTATGAGCCAATTGTTTCGCTTTCTCTTTAAGTTGATCATCGCTTAAGCTAGGATTGGTTTGACAATTTTGTAAAAATAAAAGGATACCTAAAAACGAAAAAAGAAAACCTATGGAGTGAAACTTCATGATCTTGATATTTGATAATAGTGATATTCCCCGAAAGGGAAAAAGGGTAGATAATTGGAAAACTTTTAAACATACGCTTACTCAAATAATTCAGGTAAACGACTATGTAAATATTCTAAGTCGGCTTCGGCTGCAATGTATCCAAAGGCTGGCCAGTAACTTGTGTCCAAAATTCTTTGAAAAATATCTACTGCTTTATGTGCTTCTCCATTGTACAAATACCAATTTCCAACTCCATATCCTTGAGTAGCTAAATCCAATTGGCGATCCGCAGCTACATTATTTGTAGTCAAAATAGCTTCAGGACGGTAAAGTCCTTTATACATGAGTAGTCGATTATGATAGGCTGCATTTTCTATCAATTCCATATCGGGTGTAATATTTTCTAATAATTTATTTGCTTTTTTAGATAGGCCTTGGCGTCGATAAGTCATGTAAAGCCAATCGGTAGTGGCACAAAGTAAATCTGGATTGGTAGAATAAGTCAAACAATGCTCATAAGCGGCTTGCGCTTCTTTAAAATCCTGTTGCAGATAATAAGCTAATCCGAGATGATACCAGATGTTGAATTGTAAAGAGGACAAAGGTTTGTTAAGTCGATTGGGTAAACCATCTGGCTCGATTTTGATAGCTTTATCTTTAATTAATTGACTGGCTTTTTTTAAATCATTAATGGCTTTTTGAGTTTGTCTGGTAGATAAATAACGATGCCCTCTATGCCGATATAACTCCGGAGAATTTGGATGTTTTTTTAGCCCATTAGTGTATACCGCAATGGCTTCTCGATACCGAGTTAAATAAGATAGACGTCGACCAACCCAGATAATATGTTCTAAATTCGAGGAATCTGCCTGATAATTTTGTAAAGCAATCTTTAATAAGCTATCCTTTTTAATACGGATAACTGGAGGGTCATGAATCATTTCAAGAGGACGACCATCAAAAGATTTAGCTTCAATAATATCGGTATACAATGGAGTAGGAGGAAGCTCCTTTTTCTGTTTGCAAGCACTTAAAAAACAAAGTAAAGGCAACAAAAAGATCCAATTTTTCATAGGTGTATAATTAACCAAAGGTAATAGGTGTATTTAGTGCAATTTACGAATGATAAGGTGATTCTTATAAGGACAGGCTATATTTTTTGAGAATGAACTGATTTAAAAGTTACTAGTTAAACTAAAAAATCAGGTTATTGTTCTCTAATCTGAATATTGAAGCTAAGTGATTTTTATAAACATTCTCGTCTTTAAAATAAATCAATTTTAAACTTTTATAGACTTCCATTTTCCTTGACGGAAAATTAGAATAGCTAAAAGCGCAAGAACGGATTCGCTGATTGCAATGGCTCCATAGACCCCAGAAGTTTCTAAACCCATGTTAAAAGCAAAAAGATAAGCTAAGGGGATTTGTAATAACCAAAAACAAATGAAGTTAATCCAAGTTGGCGTTTTGGTATCACCGGCTCCATTGAAAGCAGAACTGATGACCATGCCATGACCAAAAAATAAATATCCGAAACAAATAATTCTAAGACTTTTGGCGCCTTCGTCAATAACTCCTTGATGTTCATGATCAAAAATGGCTATGAGATCAGGAGCCAAGAAATAAAAAAGAAAGGAAATAATGATTAAAAATCCCACGTTGAAATTAGCGGTTTTCCAAACTGATTTTTCCGCACGATCAGGAAAACCTGCACCAAGGTTTTGACCCACTAAGGTCGCTGCTGCGTTGGCCATTCCCCAAGATGGAAGAATCGTGAAAATGATGATTCTAATGGCGATGGTATAACCTGCTACTGCTTCACTACCAAAACTAGCAATAAAGCGCATCATAAAAATCCAACTTGACGAGGCTATAATATGTTGACTGATACCACCTAAAGAAATGCGCAATAATCGAATGATGATATCCATTCTTACCTTGAGGTGTCTACGAGCAATTCGAATAATATTATTTCCATTGAAAAGAAAATAGAATTGAAATAAAACGCCAATACCTCGACCAATAGTTGTCGCAACGGCGGCTCCTGTAAGGCCTAATTCTGGAAAAGGTCCCCAACCAAAAATCAAACATGGATCTAAAATAATATTACAAATATTGGCAATCCACAAAGCCCGCATTGAAATACTCGCATCACCTGCTCCTCTAAAAATACCATTGAAAACAAAAAGTAGCATGATGCTGATATTCCCTGCATACAATATACTGGTGTACTGATGTCCCGTTTCAATCAACTCTGGTGAACCGCCCATGAACCTTAAAATATCCTTGGCGTAAATAAATCCGAGGATACCCAATAGAGTAGAAGTAGCGACTGCAATAAAGAAAACTTGAACAGCCACAATAGCAGCTTCCTCTGGTTGCTTTTCTCCAATTCGTCGAGCAATCATAGCTGTGCCAGCCATACTTAATCCAATTGCAATCGCATAAATCAAGGTAATCACAGACTCTGTCATACCTACTGTCGCAATCGCATTGACTCCAATTTTGGCTACAAAAAAAGCATCCACCACTGCAAAAAGTGATTCCATGACCATTTCCAAAATCATGGGTATAGCCAACAGGAAGATCGCCCGGTTAATACTCCCAGATGTAAATTCTTTTTCACTGCCTTTGATTGCAATGATTAAATCGGAAAAGAGTTTTTTCATTTATGAAGTCTTATCTCTGAGCTCGATTTGGTACGAGTGTATTACCTTTTTATGACCAATTTAGTTCCAAGGAATAGCCAATAATTATTTTCGATACAAGTCAAACCAAGCTACAATATGCGCGACCTTGGTAATTAACTGGCTTGGACGATTAGCAATAAAATGAGAAGCGCCTGGTATTTCGACTAAAGCTGTTTCGATTTTTCTGATTTTCAACGCATGATATAATTGTTTGGCTTCAGATAAAGGCGTTCGTAAGTCAGCGGAGCCGACCATGACTAAAGTGGGTGTTTCAATATTTCCGACAAGTGAGACTGGAGAGAATTTCATGTAGGTTTCCATGTTTTCCCAAGGTTGTCCGGGATAGCGAGCATTGGCGTAGCCATAGTAATTATCTGCAGTTAAAGTTTTACTAATCCAGTTCATCACGGGCTTGATCACAGCAGCAGCTTGGAACCGATTATTTTTTCCGATCATCCAGGCCGTCATGATACCTCCTGCACTTCCTCCAGTAACAAATAAACTATCTTCTGTAATATAATTTCTCTTTAACATCGCATCGACTCCGTCCATGACATCTTGATAATCTTCTCCAGGATAATTGTGATATAATAGGTTGGCAAATTCTTCTCCATAACCGGTACTGCCTCTTGGATTGGGATAGAAAACAACAAATCCAGCAGTTGCATATAATTGTATTTCCGGTGAAAACCGATCGCCATAATTTGAAATGGGGCCACCGTGATT
>CAYTVR010000121.1:0-20918 GCA_964441245.1 uncultured Saprospiraceae bacterium
TCAAAATCCGCAATCACGACATCATCTGTATCATGAACCGTAGAAGGAATCACGTCAAGGGCATTGGTAAAAATACCATTACCATCATTTAATAACACATTATTTTTTTGAAATTCATTGGCCAGAACCATGTCTAAATCACCATCGCCATCCAGATCAGCCGTAGCGATGTCTACGGTACGAAAAGAGGTTCCCGTAGCAGGTAAGTTATTCTCATCTATATAAATCTGAGAACAAACATTGGACGTAAAAGAAACAAATAAACACCACGAAAAAAGCACCCTTTTAAAGAGTTTTTCAGCATTCATGGGACCAAATTTTGAAACATATTGACAAGAGAATCCTTGTCAATTCGTTAGTAATCAATTATAAACACATCAAAAGTGTTTATGATACATCAGTTCAGGACGAATATGTGTAAACCAAATATAAATTTAAAATCTGAGATTCTGAAATTTTAAACTAAGAATAAATTTTCTGTTAAAATCGCAATCCTACTTTTAAACCTCCATACCATCGAAAGTCTTCTTTAAAAAAAGAATCATTCTGAAATTTTGTTTTCGCTAATCTATTTAAATATGTTGGTCCTACATTAATTCCAATATGCAGTCCATACTGATTATAAATGGTTAAGCCGATTGGTAGATAATGAATAAAACATTTTTGTTGTGCTGTGTATTGATAGAAAACCGAAGACAATCCAATATAAATAGAAACAGCTCTATCTTCTTTATAAAATGGGTACCATTTGAAACCTAATCCCGTACTCCAACTGCTCTCAAATCGATGCCAAAAATTTCCACCTACTCCAAGTTCTAAACTCAATTTGGATTTTAAAAAACGCTCATAGGACAAACCAACTGCTGGGCTTACTCCCATGAGATTAATCGCAATCAAATTTTTTGGACTATCGTCTTTTTCGAAAACCAATTCTTGAGCAGATCCCTCAAAAGGAAAAATCAAAAAGATAAAAAAAAGAAAAACGATAAGTCGTTTCATAGCTTGATACTTTTATATAAAAAAGGATTGTTTCAATAAGTTATCTACAAATCAAGCTGTTTGCAACAAACATCTTTAAGTTGGTTTGTTTGGGAAAGGCTTTGGGTTAGATGGGAAGATTTAGATCAAAAAAAAACTAAAATCGCTCCGCGATTTTAGTTTTAGTACTATTTTAAATTGTATTTTTTATCACTTGGTGGCTCGCATTGATTTATAAGCATTGATCAATCCGTTGGTCGATCCATCATGACCAGCAACAGGTGAATCTCCTTCTAATTCAGGAAGAATTTTTTTAGCTAAAATTTTTCCTAGTTGAACTCCAGGTTGATCGAAACTAAAAATGTTCCAGATAGATCCTTGAACAAAAATTTTATGTTCATATAAAGCAATCAAGGAACCCAAAGCACGCGGTGTTATTTTTTTAATCAGAATAGAATTTGTCGGACGATTACCATCAAAAACATTAAATGGAGTTTCAAAATCAATGGCTTCTTTTGATTTTCCAGCATTGACCAATTCCGCTCTTACTTCTTCACTGCTTTTTCCATTCATTAAGGCCTCCGTTTGTGCAAAGAAATTAGATAACAAAATGGGATGATGTTCTCCTAATGGATTTTGACTAATTGCTGGAGCAATAAAATCTGCAGGAATAATCTTTGTTCCTTGATGAATCAATTGATAAAATGCATGCTGACCATTTGTCCCCGGTTCGCCCCAAATGATTGGGCCCGTTTCATAAGTTATTTCCTGGCCATCTCGATCTACTCTTTTACCATTGCTTTCCATGTTTCCTTGTTGCAGGTAAGCAGCAAAACGATGTAAATATTGATCATACGGAAGGATCACTTCCGTTTCAAATCCAAAAAAATTGTTGTACCAAATTCCAATTAAAGCCAAGATCACTGGCATGTTTTTTTCAAAAGGAGCGGTGCTAAAATGTTGATCCATGGCATGTAAGCCTTCAATCATTTCGTAAAAACGATCATAACCAACGGTCAAGGCTATAGACAAACCAATTGCGGAGGACAAAGAGTATCTCCCTCCAACCCAATTCCAAAAGACGAACATATTTTCAGGAGCAATCCCAAATTTTTCAACCCCCTCACTATTGGTTGACAAAGCCACAAAATGTTTGGCAACCATTGACTCTTCTTTAGCAGCATCTAAAAACCAAGACCGAGCACTAAATGCATTGGTCATTGTTTCTATAGTGGTAAAAGTTTTTGAAGCAATAATAAATAAGGTCGTCTCAGGATTTACTTTTTTCAAGGTCTCTACCATATGAGTACCATCCACGTTGGAAACAAAGTGAGGTTGAATTCCTTTATCCCGATAAGCTTGTAAAGCTTCTGTTACAAACACCGCCCCCAAATCACTACCTCCAATTCCTATATTAACAACATCTGTAATCCGACGACCTGTATAACCTAACCATTTTCCATTATGTACTTGTTCACAAAAAACTTTCATTTGCAACAAGACCTTCCTAACATCTGGCATGACATCTTGACCATCTACAATGATAGCTTGATTCGAACAATTACGTAATGCAATGTGAAGTACAGGTCGTCCTTCTGTCTCATTAATGGCTTTTCCAGAAAACATGGCCTCTATATTTGACCGAAGATTTGTTTCTTCTGCCAATTCTAGGAGATTAGTCATTGTTTCTTCAGTGATTCTATTTTTGGAGTAATCCAATAACATATCTTCAAAACGAAGAGAAAAGCGATCAAAACGTTGATTGTCAGCTAAAAAAAGATCTTTCATCTGCTGATCTTTCATCTTTACAAAGTGGTCGGATATCTTTTTCCAAGCAAGGGTAGTTGTTGGATTCTGTCTATTTAACATGGTGGTTTTTCTAATTAAAAAAATTAAAATTACAAAAAATTTTAATCTAATGTGAACCAATAAAAGATTAGAAAAAACAATTGGGTGGGTTTGTTTTGAAAGAGGAAAAAGCAGAATGAAGAAGCGCACCTCCTATGTGGCTCCTTCATTCTGAATTGAGCTTTGGGTCTAGATGTAGACCTTTTTTTGGTTTTTTGAAGCATGTACAAAAATGCTATCCCATTTAAGCATATTTGTAACCTATATGTAATTCACTTTATGATAACTAGTTCTTTTACTTTAGTAAAAAATATCTAGAGTATTTAAAAGTCAGCAAACAAGATATTGCAATTCAAGAATTGCAATATCTTTTATAAAGCTGGTATGTTATTTAAAACAACATTTCAAAATTATATAAAAATAAGGAAGATTACACTAGAAATGTTCTGAACGGTAGGTCTCATGTTCTGAATGGTAAGTCTACCCAGCGTCTAGACTCTTTATAACCTCTTTTCTTCGGGAACGACTCAATGGAATAGCTTCCTCCTCAACATAAACACACTGAGCATCCCAATGACTAACTTGCTTAATATTGATGGCAAAACTCCGATGTGTTTGAACAAATTGCTCCGAAGGGAGTTGCTCCAATACATCTTTTAACGAACTGCGTTGGATAATTGGCTGATTCCCTTTAAGATGGACTTTGACATATACATGGTCTGCTTGAAAGTGGGTTATATCATTAATAGGCACTATGTGATTTTTTGTTCCATCAAAGAGGGAAATTGTAATTATTTCATCTTCAACCAGTTCTTTTTTATGCATGACCACTTCTATGGTAGCAAAAAGACTTTCTTTTTGTACTGGTTTGGAAAGATATCCTGCGGGAAAGGTTTTTTTAGCAGCATTAATATTCTGGACATCTATTTGGGAAGTAAGAAATATAAATGGTATTGGCTTAGGTTGATTTTGTAAGAACTGGGCAAAGTCAATCCCATTTTTAGGTCCATTCAAACGAATATCTAAAAGTGCGATATCCGGTTTTTCGCGAAGAAAAGATTCAACTGCCTCTTTGTAAGAAATTGCGATATCTGAAACTTGATGTCCCTTTTTCGTCAGAAATCGTTTGAGGTTATCCGCAATAAGGATTTCATCCTCTACTATGAGAATTTTGAAAGATTTCATGTGTCTATTTGTTATTACTACCTATAAGCAGCCTAGTCTAGTATTTCATAACAGTATGGATAAAATATCTTTTCTAGGAAATTGAAACTATAAAATTCTATTATTTTTTTCCTTAAAGAAAATTTGAAATGTCGCTCCTCCGTCGTTTTTACTCTTAATATGACCATTGAGTTGTCGACTCATACTTTTTAGCAAGTAAGTACCTAATCCACCTTTTCGTTCTTCTAGCTCTTGATTAGGAAATCCCGGACCATTATCACGGTAATGAAAGCAATATTCATTTGCTACTTTCTCTAATTCAATTTTTATCTCTAATTTTTGGCCTTCTACTCGGCCATATTTAAGGCTGTTGGTCAATAATTCGGTCAAAATAATTCCTAAGGGCATAGAAGTTTCTAGACTAAAATATTTTTTTTCAATATTTAAATCAAACTTGGGTTTATTTTCAATTTTTGAAAAATTACTAAAATGCATACACAAATTTTCTGCATATTCAGCTAGATTCACTTGAGCAGTATCCTCTTGTTCATAAAGTATCTCATGGATGGCGGCCATACTATAAATCCGATTGGACATGGATTCAAAATTTTCTTGGACTATAGGATTTTTAGCTTCCTCCATCTGCAATTCTAATAAACTAATAATCACTTGTAGATTATTTTTCACTCGATGATGTACTTCACTTTGTAACATGATCTGGCGTTGCAATGACTTAGAGAGATCTTCATTTTTATCTTTAATCGTCAATGCCTGTTGTTCTGTTTTTCGATTTGCTTTACGCAAACGATAATAATAATATCCCAACAAAAAGGCAAAGAAAAGGAGAATAGAAAAAATCCCCCAAAGAACATATTGCCGTTCTCTTTCTATTTGAATTTGAAATGCTTGCTCTGCAATTACTTTTTCTTTTTTTTCATTTTTATAACGGGCATCAATCTCTACAATTTTATCATTATTACTTGCGTAGACCGCTTCCAACTGCATTTGATATCCCTTATCTAGGTAAAAAAGGGCAGAATCTAGTCGCCCCATTTGCTTAAAAATATTTCCTCGATTGAGGTACATTCTAGCAAATGTGTATTGGGGATCAATGCCAACTTTAGCTCCTTTTTGAGCAACCATTATTGCAGAATCTGTATAAACTAAAGCCAATTGAGGTCGCGCATTACGCATATGTAAAGTGGACAAATTAGCTAAGATTGCACCATAACCATTATAATCAGCTACACTTTTCCAATATTGACCTGCTGCTTGATAATATCGTATGGCTTCCTTGTAAGAAGATCGACTCAACAACATTCCTAGTAGTAAATTCCCTGTAGCATGATGAGTATACTGATTCCATTTAGGAGCCGTCCGAACCACTTCTTTCGCATAAAAAATAGCTGAATCTGCTTGTCCGTTTAAACGATGATAAGAGGACATTCTAATCGAAAATCGAGGATAGATAGAATCTACTTCATTTTGGATAATCACAGATTTAGCATTCTTCAAACTATTCAAACAATTATCCCAACGACCAATTTTCTCATACAATCTAGCTAAGGATAAATACGCATCACTAGACTCTCCCCATCGCTTATTTTTCTGACTCACTTCTGCTATGTCTAACAATTTTTCAATCGCTTCTTCATCTTGGTCATCTCTTTCTAGTGCTTCTGCATAACGTAATTGAACTTTAATACCAAATGCAGATTCCAACTCTTTTTTTGTTGAAAGTTCTTCCATGAGTTGAATCAAAATAATACGCGCACTGTCATTATTAAACGAATTCATAAGGTCTTCCACCTTAGCAAATTCTTTGGACATCATAGGAGAAATATCAACAACGGATTGTGCGCTCGCAGAATGGATCTCGAGCAACAAGGTAAGTAAACAACAAAACAACATTGGTACAGAAAAGTACTTCATGTGTGGTGTATTTATTTGTTGGTTTGTAGCGATTATTTGTTGGTTACTCTCAGTACGCAGAAAAGCGTTTTTATTTAAACATACTCCTCTATTAACTTGATACGATTGTGATTAAAATAGACTTAATATTCTACGCACAAAAGGAGACTAAGAACCAATCGAAGTCTCTCCGCTAGGAAAGTCAAAGATCGGGATAACAAATGGCTAAAGTCAAACTTAGATTAAAATTTATGAAGTTCTGGTACTACAATACCAACAACTGCTCCAACAATCAATCCTGTCAAAACATCTGTAAAGTAATGTTTTCCTCCCTTCATTCGCATTAAGCCTGTTGTAGCAGGAATCAAAAATGCAGTTGACCAAACTACAGGTTTCAGTTTGCTATCGGGATAGTAATCACTATACATTTTGGCGGTTAAAAAATACATGCTTGCGACGGTTGAAGTATGCCCCGAAAAGAAAGATGTACGCGCTCCTTTTGTTAATTTCAAATTGGTATCCACAAAATCATTGTATACTAATGGTCGATTCCGTTTGACTAATATTTTTGTTAAATCTGTCAAAGCAGAATTGATGGCCAATGCTTCTAACATAAACAAACTCCCTTTTCCAAAGTCTTTCCGGCTTCGCTCACCAGCTAACATCGTCAAAGGCATCGCATAAGAACTGTGCAACAAAATGTCACTAGTTTTTCTGGCTAAAGCCGAATTATTATAAGTAGCTCCTCGATCAATGGCTAAAACATCGGTGCGTTTCAATCGATCCAAATCTTCAAGATTCAAAGGCTTCATCTTTCGATATTTATAACGACTAAAGGTCAACATACTTATCGGGACTCCAACCATCAAGCCATCTTTAAGGCCTCCTAACTTATAAGGAGATTGACCATTAATCTTTGGCAAACAAAAAAAGAGCAAAGCAATCAAGCAGAACTGTTGTATTGGGGTATAAAATGATATTGTTTTCATATTAAAATAAATGACTATGTCAAAATAGACTTGCTTAAATAGGCCATAAATATATAGAGATTATGCCTAAAGAATTGGTAAAGACTTCAAATAATCTTTTAGTCTAATTCCTTCACCCTCTCAAACATAATATCTAATAAATATAAGAAAAAACAACACTAAATCACCTCAGTCTCTGCTTTTACGAAAAAAAGACTTCAAAAGCTTGTCAGAAGGTTAAAATATTAATACTTTTGTCATGTTACCAAAAGGTAACATGTACAATCATTTAATATGATATGGAAGGCACTATCAGATCCGACGAGGAGAAAGATTCTGAGTTTGCTAAAAAATGCGCCCCAAACTACGGGTGAGCTTAGCGATCAGTTTAAAGAAAACCTCTCACGATTTGCAATCATGAAACACTTGGGCATTTTAGAGAAAGCACAACTGATTACTACCAAAAAAGAAGGAAAATTCAGATGGAATTATCTAAATGCTAAGCCGATTCAGGAACAATATGACCAATGGGTCAACAACCTGATTCAGCTAAAATATTATACCGAACATACATCAGTGGATATGTCGAATAAAGAACAACGCATTGCCACGACGAAAATCGAAATGGAGGTGTCCATCAAAGCGAGTAAAATCAAAGTTTGGAGGGCTCTAACCATGGAAATTGGAAAGTGGTGGTCAAAGGATTTTTATACTAGTACCACAACCCAAGACTTCGTTTTAGAGACAAGACTTGGAGGTTTGATGTACGAAGACACTGGTAATGACGAAGGCGCTATTTGGGCAACAGTCATCGGAATCCAAGCTCCCAATCACATTATGTTGAAGGGAAATCTTAGTCCGGAATTGGGGGGACCCGCCATATCATTTTTAAAGATTACTTTGACAGAAAAGGGGAAATCAACCTTACTTCGTCTTGAAGATAGTCTTATGGGAGCTATCTCAGAGGAATTGCAACAACGCTTAACACAAAGCTGGAACCAACTTTTTGGAAAAGCATTAAAAGGGTTTGTCGAAAAACAGAAATAACCGATTCTATCTTGTTCAAAACTAAATTCATTTAATCAGAATTTATTTTGAACTCTATAAAACCGAAGTAAAATCCTTCAGATTGTACATTTTAAATCCTATTCTTATCACCTCTTGTTCTTTTATATTGGGAGTCGAAATACTGAATCTGAGATATTCCGAATTCCCAAATTAAATTGAGCAGGAGGTTTTTTAATGTTTTGTTGAGTCAAAATTTTCTTTGATCAATTCTCGACTTTCTATATCCAATATTAATATGCCTTCTGTTTTGTCATCGAGTTGTCCAATCAATTTTCCTTCTTCATTCCAAATCGCTGATTTTCCTCCACACTCAAAATTATCACAGTAACCTATACAATTCGACATCAAAGTGATCATCGAATATTGCTTAGCAATATTAGCTAGATGCCCTACTGCGGCTTCTATTCCTTCCACTGATTTAGCCACACTAGCCATATATATTTTTGCTCCGTTTTGAGCGGCTTTCAATGCATGTTGCGGAACAGAAATTTCATAACAGATGGCAAAAGATATTTGCTTCATATTTTCCAACAATACTATTTCATTTTTTCCTTTTACAAAAAATGGTTCTTCATCTGTATGCAAATATTCCTTTGAATAAATTTGTATCGCTTCTGCAGGTTGGAAAATAAACATACTGATACAAATGCTTTGATCCTCCTTCTTCATAGGAAGACCTAGACAGATTGTTATTTGATTTTCATCGGCTTTTTCTTGAAAAACAGACCAACGTGGATCGCTAGGAATAGTCGCCAATGCTTTTGATAATTCAGGTTCATAACCTGTAATGGACAATTCTGGGAATAAAATAATATCTGCTCCATGAGCAATCGCTCGATCAATTATTTTTAAATGTTGTTGGACATTTTTTTCGATATCCCCCTTGATAGGTTTCGTTTGTGCAATTCCAATTTTCATACTATGAAAAAATTAAAAAAGTTGTACTAAATACATTGTAAACTAATCAACTTTAAATTTTAGTGGTCTCTTTTAAAAATTGAGCTACGTTATTCTAATCAGCTAACCAAGGAGGTTTGCTTCATAAAATGTCTTGTCAATGTTCAAAATAGCCTCGACCAAATTTTTAAAGAGCTTAATTTACAATGTACTAAATCTCTTTTATCATCTACATCGTTCGCCTCTATTTCTTCTTTGAAAATTGGCATACGTAGTATTTTGAATTACCGAAAACCCCTTCACCTCTAAGTTGTTTTTATTGTGTTGAATCAACTCATACTCTTTTTTTGATCCTGATAGATGTTGCTCCATTTCACTAATGTAGTAGCGTAAATTTTGAGGGATAGCTTCTTTTTCTGTTCTTATCGTTCTATGCTCAAACTCAAATTCAAACGGTTCGTATGTTATTGCGATAGAGATCGATTTCATCTCCTCCTCCTTCGATGAGGTATAAGAAAACTTTGCCTTTCCATGATAAGTCATCCAATTATTTTCCTCTACTTTCGAGGTAATCGAAATACTCAAATACCCCGATTGTTCATCTTGAAGGATCAATCGATAAGTGTTGCATAGAAATAAATCGGAAGGTTGTGATGGATAATCTATATTTGTCCAAGTCCCCAAAATGGATTCCAATGGTTTTTCTTGAGCCTGAGGGGAGACCCATAAAGTTATTGATATAAAAAATGATAAAAGTGTGATTCGTAGCTTCATAAAAATATTTTTTGTTCGAAAAATGTTCTATCCTATTTTAAAACGTCGAATTGGATTTCTTATTTTTTATTAAGAACTTCAGTACGTTCTTAAACTAAATTTTATACGTTTTGTAAGCATACCTCTAATCATAATTTCGAACATAAGCATGATCGAGTTTTGAATAGTCCGATTAACGAAAATATCGCGATTTAGGTCTATTCAAAATTTACTTTACAAAAAAATCATCATTTTAAAACCGTCAAATCTCCACTGAGTAATTCCACTACTCCATCCAAAAATTCTACTTCTGCGTACCAAACAAAAACACCATTATCAACTAATTTATCTTTAAAAATCCCATCCCAACCAACGGAAGGAATATTAACTGAAGCATTTTTTTCTTGTTCAAAAACCATTGCGCCCCAGCGATTATAAATTCGCAGTTCTTTGATCGTCACCTGATTTTTTGCCTGAAGGTAAAAACG
Source organism: uncultured Saprospiraceae bacterium (assembly GCA_964441245.1). Classification (GTDB taxonomy): domain Bacteria; phylum Bacteroidota; class Bacteroidia; order Chitinophagales; family Saprospiraceae; genus JALZUU01. The sequence goes on from CAYTVR010000121.1 coordinate 10,076, forward strand.
ATCATTTACCCCATCCCCATTCGGACTAAAAACATTTGGAGCATAAATATCTCTATTTTTTAAAACTTTTATTTGAATATCATCCCTTGCCCCACAAGCGCCTTGCTCTGTCATATCTAAAACATAAGTGACATCATCAAATGGTTGAGCAATCGGTTCTTCACAATCTAAACAACTCAAAGAATTCATCAAGGGATCTGTCCAAGAGTAGATAGGATTTTCAAAACCAAAACTAATCACATTTAGGCGAACACTATCTCCCAAATCAATCATGATATCTGGACCAAGATCTAAAATCTTTGTATTTTCACTTACGATGATTGAATCAATTACCTGATCACATCCGCTTGTTGCCGTTACACTATAAGTACCTGATTCTACAATTGTGATCGAAGGATCAGTCGAACCATCATTCCATTCATAAGTCACTCCCAATGTGCTAATGTCTAATGACAAACTATCTCCTGGACAGAGGTCATAACTTTCATATACCAAATCAACTGTCAATGGATTAACCAACAAAGTCGTAGAATCAAAAGACAACAAGGTATTTGGATTATCTGAAAATGTTTGCTCTCCAAATGTCACAGGTAAGCCACTTAAACTCGCTTGATTTCGTAGGAGTCCTAAAGCATTTTCGCCAACTTCTACTTTTACAACCAAGCTATCAATTCCTAAAGGAATGGTCATATTCTCAATGGTTAAAACATTACTCCCTACTCCACTAGTCATATTCCCTCCGAAAGGATTTTGGACGATTTCTGTAATGGTTAAATCCGGAGGCATCCTATCTTCAAAGTCAATTCCGTTTTGCACCGCTGCAGTCAAATTCGCAATTCGAAAAACATATTCTACTTCTGTACAAGGAATGGTCACTTCAGGAAAAACTTCTTTTTGCAAACGAACCGTAAAAGGACAAGAGCAACCATCTTTTCCATTTGCCGTAGGGCCCATCGCTGCTATTTCAACCAAGCCCGTATCCATATCTAATCGATAGAGTGTATTGGCATCTTCTCCTTGATTGACATTTCCATATCCCCACATTTGCCCAAAGGCATCAAAAAAAATAGCCCCCATAGCTGCTGCGTTCGTTACTGTCGGATATACATCATCTAAAATTTTGCCTTCCACCAGATCAATTTCAACTAAGCGCCGAGTATTACTAGCAAAGCCAAATAATTTTCCACTCAATGGATCAAAGGCAATGTCCGTACATAGATTGGCCATTCCAGTTACGGAGCTTAAAGGTTGTATGGTTAGAGGATAGGCTGGGTCAGTCAAATCAATATAAATAATTTCTCTATTCCTAAATGGACTTCCACCAGAACCTAAAATGACAAAGGTATTTCCATCTGGAGTAATGCTACCTGCAAAGTATCCAAAATTACTATTGAGTTCTGATAATGTCCGTAGAAAAGTAACCTCTCCAAGCGCATTGATTTGATAAAGATCAATAGGACTGAAAGGTCGAAGACCATACATTAGATTATCCGTCGTTCGATATCCCAATGCATTGACTTCAGCATTCGAATTTCCATTTACGATAGGCTCAAAAACAATGTTTCCAGTCAATTCATCTACATCGACTTTATAAAAAGTACTTTGACCTCCGTTGGTCAATGAAAGGATCAATTCTCCTATACATTCAAAAGTCTCTTGAGCAGTGGCAGATCCTACCAAGCTAATACCGACAAGTAATAAGATTATTTTTCTAAACATAGAATATTTAAATTACAGAATTAAGAAGAATAAGTCAAGGCAATTAGCATCCTCTCCTTAGAATATAACTATACCAAAACCCATCATTTATTGGCCTTTTCTAGCTCCTTTCGATGAGGAAAATAGACATTAATGCCGCTCTTTTTCAAGTACTTATACGTTTTCTTAAAATCGAAAATCGGTAATTAATTCTAGAAGTAGTCCTTATAATTACTTAAATTGGGGTGGTTTGTCGCTAAATCAGTAAATTTTAAGCAATTCTTTACATTCTTTCTTTACAAAAAAGAAAAAAAACAGTATCTTTGCCCTCCGAAATTGAACATTTTAATGCTGAGGAATGAGATAATCTTATTTAGGAGCATTTATAAAAAAATTAGATATGAAAAAAGATATTCATCCTTCAAATTATCGCAAAGTTGTCTTTAAAGATTTATCCTGCGATGAAGCATTCTTGACACATTCTTGTGCAGATACTAAAGATACTATTGTATGGGAAGATGGTAAAGAATATCCATTAGTAAAATTGGAGATTTCTAACAAATCACATCCTTTCTTTACTGGTAAAATGAAATTTGTAGATACTGCAGGACGTATCGATAAATTTAATAAGAAATTTGCAAAAACAAAATTTGCAAAAACAGACAAAGGAGAAGAAGCGGAATCGTAAAGTTTGCAATGATCTGTTTGATAAAAAATGCCTTGGTACTACACTTGTATCAAGGCATTTTTTGTAGTTTTTTTTGGCCTAATCTATTCAGATCTTTTAGCTAAATTTCGCCTTTGTCCAGATAAATTGTACCTTCGGCATTAAGGCTTAGATTTTGAAATACTAATATTTAGGAACTCAATTTTTCACTTACTCTGACTATGGAAAACCTGATTCTTTTTGATAATGAGATTAGGGAACAATTACTCCCACTTACTTTTACTCGCCCTGTTGGTGAACTTCGAGTTGGCATTCTAACCATTAGAGAAAAATGGGAACGTTGGCTCAACCTTAAAGCTTCTTACATTACTCAAGATTATTTGGCAGAAAAATATCCTATCAAAATCACTAAAAATAATTATGTGATCAATGGATCGGTATTGCCATCTGAACGACTTTGCAGATTGGTCAAACAGTTAGATGACAATGAAGCATTATTACATCATGATGAACTCATCGCTGCTCGATTAGATGAAGAGCAATTTCAACGATTGATCAAAGATGATGAAATTCAAGAGTTAGCAGGCTTTGATTTGGAAGGAACTCCTTATCTTAAAATCAATCAATTGACGGATATTTTCAATATCAATGCACAAGCGATTGAAGAAGACTTTGCTTTACTGACCAAGGATAGAGTTTCCCAACCTATTTCTAATACAAATCGGGTACTCGGTGCGGAAAATATTTTCATTGAAGAAGGAGCCACTGTCGAATTCGCCACATTGAACGCAAGTAAAGGTCCCATTTATATTGGAAAAAATAGTGAAATCATGGAAGGCGCTATGGTTAGAGGTCCTTTGGCTTTGTGTGAAAACGCCATGCTAAAGATGGGTGCAAAAGCTTATGGCGGTACCACGATTGGACCTTATTCCAAAATTGGTGGTGAAGTCAATAATATTGTCGTGACCGGTTACTCCTCTAAGGGACATGATGGTTTTTTAGGTAACTCCGTCTTAGGAGAATGGTGTAACCTCGGTGCAGATACCAACTCTTCTAATTTAAAAAATAATTATACAGAAGTTCGCTTGTGGAATTATACGACTGAAACTTTCAAAAAAACAGGTCTACAGTTTTGTGGATTGATTATGGGAGATCATTCGAAATGTGGTATCAACACTATGTTTAATACCGGAACTGTGGTAGGTGTTTTTGCAAATATTTTTGGTGCGGGTTATCCCCGAAATTTTATACCTTCTTATGCTTGGGGAGGGCCTAGTGGATTTACCACTTACCAAACTAGAAAGGCTTTTGAAACTGCAAAAGCGGTGATGGATAGGCGTAAGGTTGCTTTTGATGATTCGGATCAAAAAATCTTAGAGAAGGTATTTGAATTTACAAAAGACCATCGTCGTTGGAATGATTAATCCCTTTAAAAAATGAACACCTACGGCCATGAAATATCAAATAACCACATCAGCTCAATCAACAAAGCGCTCTCTTTTATAGACGATCATTTAACGGAAGATCTCAATTTGGAAAACGTTTCAAAAGTAGCTCATCTTTCCTCTTTTCATTTTCATAGACTTTTTAAAACCATTACGAAGGAACCACTAGGAGCTTATATCAAACGAAAACGTATCGAGAAAGCAGCTATCATTTTAATGACCAAAAGAGATATAAGCATCTCAAGGCTTGCTTTACAATATGGATTTAATAGTCCTTCTTCTTTTACCAGAGCATTTAAAAAATTTTATGGTTTAAGTCCTACTCAATTTCGAAAATCCAATCCAGGAAAATATAGCAAGATTAGTCAAGTGGAAAGCAAGAAAAGGCAAGCCCCTACTATTTTTGACAACTACCTTTGCAACATTGATCATCATAAAAATTGGATTAAAATGAATGCAAAAACTGAAGTAAAAGAAATCGAACAATTGGATGTCGCTTTTATCACCCATATTGGTCAACAAGGTTTAGGAATGGCCTTTGATCAATTGATGAAATGGGCGAGACCAAAAGGTTTACTAGATCAAAAAGATTTTAAAATGGCGACGATCTATCACGATAGTTTTAAAGTAACCGATCCAAATAAAGTTAGAATGAGTGCCTGTCTAATTTTAGACCAACCTGTGGAGACAAAAGCTCCAGTTGAAACAACAATCATTGAAAAAGGAAAATGTATCGTTGGCAGTTTTGAAATTGGAGTCTCTGAGTTTCCAAAATCATGGACCAGTCTTTTTGTTTGGATGAATGAACAAGGATATCAAAAAGCGAATCGAAATCCATTTGAAATTTATCATAACAATTTCAATGAGCATCCTGAAAAAAAATGTATCGTGGATTTCTATATTCCCATTCAATGAGTGTACCTTTAGGCCAAATCCATTTAAAACCTATACCTAAGTCCGTTCACAAAATTTCTGTGAACGACTTGTAATACAATAATTTTGAACCAACCACTTTGGAAAAAATTGGCTAGTTACGTTTATGAATTTCACATTGAGAGTGCCTCTAGTGATTACAATCCTCACTTGTATGTTTGTTTGACTAGAGGTCGCTATCAACTGTGTACTGAAAATGCCATTTATTCTTTTAGTGATAAATACGATAATTTTTTAGATACCTTCAAACGCATCGACTTAGATAGCTTACCGGGTAAAGAGGTTTTAATTTTAGGATTTGGAATGGGAAGTATTCCCATCATTTTGGAAAGAGTGTTTGAAAAAGAATATCGTTATACTGGAGTAGAAATTGATGAAGTCGTTTTGGACTTATTTACAAGATATGAATTACCGGATATCAATTCGCAAGTAGAGTTGGTCTGTGCTGATGCAGCCATCTGGGTGGCTCTTGCCGAACGAAAATTTGATTTAATTTTAGTAGACTTATTCCTCGATGATGTTATTCCAGATAAATTTGAGCAGCAAGACTTCTTGAGTAATGTCCAACAATTGATCAAACCCGGAGGAACCATGCTTTACAACAGACTCGCTTCCACCAAACATGATATCGAAACTGCACAGCACTTCTATGATCAAAAATTCAAACCTGTTTTTAATGAAGGCTCCTATTTAAAAGTCAATGGCAATTGGATGTTGATCAATGATGAAAAATTGATGAAGTAAAAAACAAAACATTATTGATCATCCCTTTGTTCATACCATTCCAATGCTTTCATTTCATGATGTTTAACAAAAGAATCCTTTTCATCACAGTACAATTCTATATCATTATTGCACCTTAAGGATATTTCGAATTTGAGTTCTCCATATGCTTGAGCAATAGCATCATGCTCAATTAAGTAATCTCTAAATGCTAAATGTCGAACCAAATGAGCATCTCCAGATTTAAAAGCATGAATTTGATGTGTTCTATTATTTCCTCCTTTTCTAAAATATCTTCGACCAGCAATTCCCAATTCTCCCATTACCTCATATTCTAGTTTTTCTAGTTCTTTACTCTTAGCATCTAAAAGATCAAGATCCCTAACATCAAGCATGATATCGATTATTGGTTTAGCCATTAATCCTGGAACTGCAGTACTTCCGATATGATAAATTTCATTAATGATGCCATCAAGTATGGACCTTAGTTTTTGAGATTCGCGCTCAAATTCGTTGGGCCATATTGGATTAGAATTAACTACAGTTACGAGCATAGTATTTTCTTCTTTCCTAATAAATCTACAGAATGAGTAATTGACTTTTACTTAAATACTTTTTAAATATTCAATCAAATCACTTCGTTCATCTTCACTTAATGAATCGCCAAAAGTGTGCCCCATATTTCCATAACCCGGTAAGGTTGTATCATAAATATCCGTGCTTCCTCCTGCTGATTCTTCTGTGTAATTCCATCCCATTTTTTCGTAGTCAATATCAGATGAATTGAAAGTCCGTTTCCAGAAAGTAGGTCGCTGACTACTATTCAATAAATCTTCCAAAGTAGGTACTGAACCATTATGCAAATAAGGTGCTGTCGCCCAAATACCATCTAATGGCGGAGCAATGTATCCTCGTTCTGGAGTAAAATTAGAAGCATTTGGACCTTTAGAAAACCAACTGTCTTTATACCAATTTTCAAAATCACCAAAAGCAAAATTTCCATAGACCAATAAAGAATCTGTTCGGACTTGATCCAAAGAAACCAATAAATTGGGATAGGTCTCTGTATCGCCATAAGTTCCATGACATTTGGCACAATTATCTGAAAAGATAGTCGCTCCTCTTGCTAATTTTTCGGCATCAATGGCTTCAGGATAAAGCGGTGGTTCTAAAGTATTGATAAAGGCAATGACATCAGCAAAACGTTCATCCACTTCTCTTGCCTTAACGGTATCTTGTAAAGTCAGTAAACTTGATGCCATACTTAATCGAGCAAAATCTCCCTTACCGGATGCATTAAAATATAAGGCATTCTTTTTTTTCATCAACCACCACGCAGGTACATCTTCTGGAATGACTTCTGAAGGAACGGGATAGACGGGGTCTTCCGACCAAGTTAGATCATTTTGATTTCGATGAGCAGCGAGAACCACCGCTAATTTCCCAGCAGAATTGACTCCACGAACTTCCGTCACTAATTCTGGACTTGTCACTAAAGCAGCCCGGCGAAAAGGCTCATATGCATCCCATTCATCTGATGGATTTCCAAAAGTAAATTGAATTGCTAAATCTGCTAAAGGAATGACGGTAGATTGATCTGCAGTAAAATCTCCCATTCCATTTCCTAATCCTAGAACCAATTCACCATTCAATTCTTGCGTATGACATTGCATACAGTTAGCCGAAACGACTCGAACACCATTAGGTGCATCAACTGCTGTGAAACCAAAAGGAATTTTGTCGTTGTCTCCTGTTCGACCTAATAAATTATCTCCTTCTCCCACCGTTTGTAAAAATAAATTATACGGGATACCACTCGATACATAATCTCCGTACAATAAATATTCTTTCCCTGCTATTGGATCACCTGAACGTTGACTAGATTCGGGGATTTGACTCGTCCCAGAAGGAAGTACAGGTTCGACTGGCCCTGGATCAACTGGTCCCATCGAATCATCATCATCTTTAGAACAAGCAAATGCTAATATGAGTAAAGCAACGAAAGTAAATATTTGGAAAGTAGTTTTAGTTAACATAATTTTTCAGCTTTTTTTACTTCTAATATAACGATTGAAAAATCTATTTCGTATGGGTAGAGACCTCGTTCATTTGACCGATATCAAATGATAATTTTAAAGCAGGGTAAAACGATTAAAACAAACAAATGGAAGAGGAAAATTTAAAAACAATATATGCTGCATCTTGTTCAAAATCAGATAAAAATAGTCCTAACTAAAATCAATCTCTGTATTATCACCGATATTCAAACTCTGACTCAAACCTTTAATAGCTGCATCACTTCCCACTAAAGAATTTTGTAAAACCACTTCTTCGATTGCCGAATAACTTCCAATAATAGATTCCTTCACGATGGAGTAATCAATTCTAACATTATCTCCAATAGTCACATGAGGACCAATGATAGAATTAGTGATATTGCAATTATTCCCGATACTGACTGGATGAATGATGATCGTATTATCAAATGGAGGCAAATCGGAAGAGGCATAATTTTCTTTATCTAAAAGCATTGCATTGGTTTCCAACAATACTTCTTTTTTACCACAATCAAACCAATTATTTACACTAACTGCGCTAAGCTCAATCCCTCTTTCGATCATTCCCATCAAACCATCCGTCAATTGATATTCGCCATGTGTCTGCCGACCTTTTTTAATGTTTTCACCAATGACATCTATAAAGGTTGCTACTTCCTTAATTTTATAGAGTCCTACCATTGCCATATTTGACTTTGGTATATTGGGTTTTTCAACTACTCTTCTAATCAAATCATCCGATCCAATCTGAACAACTCCAAAATCACGAGGATCATCTACTTTTTTGATACCGACACAAGAGGTTGGTTCTGCTAAGAATTTATTTAAATCTACATCAACAATCGTATCTCCAAAAAAGATAAAAATCTCCTCTGCATCTTTTATCGCTTCTCGTGCAATCCAAATGGCATGGGCAGAGCCTTCTCGAGAATGTTGATACACAAACTCCATATTGATATTGGGATATTCTCTCTCTACAAACATCTTAATTTTCTCTCCTAAGTAACCAATGACAAATACAAAATCATTGATACCAACTTCTACCAGTTGATCAATAATGAAAGAAATAATCGTTTTACCAGCGACTGGGATCAATGGCTTAGGCTGAGTGTAAGTATGTGGACGTAGGCGTGTACCAACTCCAGCGACTGGGATAATGGCTTTCATACGATATATTAAAGTTTAGTTTGTAAGATACCGAATGATTAATGGCTCACCAAATTTATTGGTTAACCAAATTTATTTGGTTGTTTTAGACTCTCCAATAAATTTGGTAAGCCCATAAGCAAAAAAAATAGTCCTGCCATGTGACAGAACTATTTTATTGTTCGTAAGTTTTGTTTTGTTCTTTAAAAGATTAGCTGCCTCCTTCCAATGCTGCTGCACCACCGACAATCTCAGACAATTCTTTGGTAATTGCCTCCTGTCGAGCTTTGTTATAGCTAATTTTCAACTCTTTCAACATATCTTCTGCATTCTCGGTTGCTTTGTCCATTGCGGTCATTCTAGCACCGTGCTCAGAAGCGTTGGTATCTAATACAAATTTCTGAAAAGTCGTTTGTAAAATACTCGGAATCAAGTGTTCCAATAAAGTGGTTTCGTCTGGTTCAAAAATATAGTCCGCTTTCATAGTAGAAGCTTCTTTATCTTTTTCTCCTTCCTTGGTTCCTTTCATCGGAGCCACTGGTAAAAACTGAACAGCTTCTGCAAACTGCATCGCTGCATTTTTGAAACGTCCATAAGACACATCAATCGCATCATACTCTCCTGCAGCAAATTGTTGCATCAAGCCATTTGGCACTTGAGATACATTATCAAAACTAAGGTCACTAAATAATTCTACGTAATCTGTAATTTTGGTACAATTGGTGTATCTATTTTTAAAATAGTCATTCCCTTTTTTACCAATACAAAGAATCGTTAAATTACCATTGTCTCTTTGCGTCGCAAATTTAGTATTGATCGTATTAACTGCGGCTTTGATAATATTAGAATTAAAACCACCACATAAACCACGGTTAGAAGTCACGACAACCATCAAAGCGTTTTTGATTTCTCGCTCTGTTCCATAAGTACTGGAAGCATCGCCATCGATATTGGACAAGATATTTCCTAACATCTCATTCAATTTATTCGCATAAGGTCGCATTTGCGTGATAGCATCCTGTGCTCTTCGCAACTTCGCCGCTGAAACCAATTTCATTGCATTGGTAATCTGCTGCGTTGATTTTACCGATTTAATACGTTCACGTACTTCTTTAAGATTTGCACCCATTTTTTGGTGTTTGATATTTTGTGTTGTAGTGTTTTGGTATTCTAGTTTTTAGTTGAAAAATCGAACTAAAAGACAACAACACCAAAACACAATAACACTAAAACACTATTACGAATAAGAACTGGTTAATTCTTTTGCTAATTTTTCAAGAGCACCAGTTGCTTCTTTAGTTAATTTACCTGATTTCAAATCTGCTAATGCTTCTGGATTTTGTTTTTCCAAAGTCATCAAGAAATTCTCTTCAAATTCTTTTACTTTATTCACTGGCACATCACTCAATAATCCTTTTGAACCAAGATAAATGATCGCTACCTGTTTTTCAACAGATACTGGAGCATATTGATCTTGTTTTAGGATTTCCACGTTTCTTTGTCCTTTGTCCAATACTGCTTTTGTCGCAGCATCCAAGTCAGATCCAAATTTAGAGAAAGCTTCCAATTCACGGAATTGTGCTTGATCTAATTTCAAAGTACCAGCAACTTTCTTCATCGATTTGATCTGAGCAGATCCTCCTACTCGTGATACCGAGATACCTACGTTAATCGCTGGTCGAATACCTGCGTTAAACAAGTTAGACTCCAAGAAAATCTGACCATCTGTAATCGAAATTACGTTTGTTGGAATATAAGCAGATACATCTGATGCTTGTGTCTCAATGATTGGAAGCGCAGTTAAAGAACCACCACCTTTAATCATTGGTTGACCGTTGGCATCTTTTGCATTTTTTAATGAATCTGGCAAATCATTCATGCTTCTAGCAATCTCATCATTTTCGATGATCTTTGCAGCACGCTCCAATAAACGGGAGTGAAGGTAAAATACATCACCAGGATATGCCTCACGACCTGGAGGACGACGAAGTAACAAAGATACCTCACGGTAAGCTACTGCTTGCTTTGATAAATCATCATAAATGATCAAAGCCGGTCGACCTGTGTCACGGAAAAACTCTCCAATCGCCGCTCCAGCAAATGGTGCGTAAAATTGAAGTGGTGCAGGCTCTGAAGCAGAAGAAGAAACGATTACTGTGTAATCCATTGCTCCG